>NZ_JAWRHZ010000041.1:0-147100 GCF_040308045.1 Proteiniborus sp. | reverse complement strand
TGGTCTCAAACCGTCCCCACTGCCCTTATTATTAATTAATTTTCAATTCTCAATTTTATTTCTTGTCCTACCATTTCCAAAATTCATCTAATTGCTTTTCTACATTATCATTGGTTACTCTTATATAAGGAAACCATTCTCTTGGAAATAATCTCTGATAGTTTGTATAGACAAATCTTTCATCTAGTAGTAGAATAACTCCTCTATCCTCTTCTGTTCGAATCAGTCTTCCTGATGCTTGAAGGACTTTGGTCATACCTGGATACATATATGAGTATTCATATCCAAGATTGTTTACTTTATTAAAATAGTCTTTAACAATATTTCTCTCTAGGCATATTTGAGGCAGTCCAACTCCAACTACTATAACTCCTATTAGCCTGTCATGCTTTAGGTCAATCCCCTCGGAAAATATCCCACCTAGGACGCAGAAGCCTAAGATGTTTTTTCCCTTGTCTAGCTCAAATAGCTCTAAGAAGTCTTCCCTTTCCTCTTCAGTCATATTAGGCGATTGAATGTAGGTTTCATACTCTGGATACTTTTCTATGAATAATTCATGAACCTTATTCATATATTGATAGGATGGAAAGAAAATTAAATAATTGCCCTCTTTAGCATTTAATACAGAGTTTATATATTCTACAATATCTATGTAACTTTTTTCCCTGTCTCTATATTTTGTTGATATCCTGTCTGCTACAAGAATACGCCTATTTTCAACAGAAAAAGGGGAATTTAAATAAATAGTATAATCATCCTCTTCTCCACCTAATATGTTTTTATGATAGTCCATTGGAATCAATGTGGCAGAGAAGAATATAGCTGCCTTGCCTTTCTTTAATGTTTCCTTCAATAAATGTGATGGATCTAGGCAATAAAGCTTTAGCTTCACATCTCTATTTAAATTTTCTACATAGGTAATATATTTATCGTCATACAGCTCACATATTCTTGTAAATGCCAAAGCCTCAAAATATAGGCTTAAATGCTCTTCATACATTTCAGCTTTTTTCTGCTTTAATAAGTATTCTTCACATTCAGCAATAAACTTTTTAAGGTAATAATATATATCGCCATCTAATTCTTCCTTAATATAATAGCCATTAGAATCACACTTCTTTTTTAGCTCCAGCATGTATTGATTGATTTTGTTTAAAGCTTTAGATAGTTTAGGATAAGTAGTCTTTACTTCTCTTTTAAAGTCTAAAAAAGGCTTCTTGAAAAGCTCTGCTGAGTACATTTCTCTAGCTCTATCTACTAGGTTGTGAGCCTCGTCAATTAGAAAGACATAGTCTCCTCCCTTTTCTGCGAAGAATCTTTTTAAGCTTACACTAGGATCAAATACATAGTTATAGTCGCAAATCACTGCATCTGCCCATAAAGTCAAATCAAGTGAAAACTCAAAGGGGCATACACAGTGCTTAAGTGCATATTTTTCGATAGTTTCTCTATTTAGCTCATCTTCATTCTTTAAAATATCCATTATGGCATCATTTACTCTGTCATAGTGGCCTTTAGCATATTCACATGCTTCTGGGTTGCAGGTTGCTTTTTCTTTAAAGCATATTTTATCCTTGGCAGTAAGTACTATAGTCTTTACATTTAGCCCATTTTCTCTCATTAGTGAAAAAGCCTCTCCAGCTACAGTTCGGGTTATGGTTTTAGCTGTTAAATAAAATATTTTAGATGTGTGTCCTTCTCCCATAGCCTTAATGGTAGGAAAAGCTGTGGATATGGTTTTGCCTATTCCTGTAGGGGCTTGGGCATATAGCTTTTTCCCATTTACTATAGTCTTATATGCAGCAACTGCTAATTCCCTCTGTCCCTTTCTGTATTTTTCATGAGGAAAGGATAGCTCTTTTATAGAAGCATCCCTTTTAATATTCCACCTGTGCTGCATTTCTGTCCAAATAAAGTATTTTTGAATTAGGTCAAAAAAGAACTCCTTTAGTTCTTCAAAGCTAAACTCTTTAACTATACGTTTTATTTCGTCTGTATCTATTTGATAATATGTTAGCTGTACATTTATATTTGAAAGCTGGTTTTGCTCAGCATAAATAAAGGCATAGCATTTTGCCTGTGCCCAATGGAGAGGGTTATAGTCTTCATCTATTTTCTCAATAGGTGCTGCGGTACTTTTTATTTCGTCTATTGTAACAGTGTCGTTCTCTTTAATAATACCGTCTGCTCTACCTTCTAGACTTAGTATATATTCCTCGTATTCTATATCATATTTAAGAATGACCTCAGAGTCATAGTCTTCGCCACTGGCACTTTGCACCTTCTTATGTATCCTAGTGCCTTCTAATGCCCTGTTGTTGCTACTGCCTACAAATCCTGAATCTATATCTCCAGTTCTTAGAATAAATTCTACTAGATTACGAACAGATACCTTTATTCTTTGCTTTAGCTCCATGATTATCAACCTACTCTCTCTATTAATAATAGTATTGAAAATCATGGAGTTTTGCAAGGTTTATATTTTACTATACTCCTCTTTCCTAAATCTAATCCAGCCTTTCTTGTTTAAGTATCTAAGATACATTATAAGCCTATCATATACAGGCTCGCATTTCTTTCCGTATCTCTCTACTAGGCATTGGCCAATATTGTAAATATTTCTATTATCATCTATAAGTTGCCATATATATGTTCCTATTTCATCAAGCCTAATATCTGTAACTCTAGGTTTATTAAAAAGTTTTTGTATTAATTTCTCAATTATTTTGTCATGGGTAAATACTAAATAAATGTCTCCCTCCTTTTCTACCCAATTGTCATGATTTTTTCTAGGAATATATAATAAAAAGTTATCTTTTTTGTTTTTTGAATTTATTTTCATCTATATCACCTTGTACTAACATTATCTCTTTTAATTGTGAAAAAATATATCCAAGCTGATAATAATAGAAAAGCTATGGAAGCTGTTATTGGATTTTGAGTTATACTTGGAATTATATTTTTCCCGAAGGCTATATTAATATTTAAACCTGCAAAAACTGCTATTATAATCCCCATTAAAGCATCTCCTGCCACTAGACCTGATGAAACTAATATGCCTTTTTCTGTTTGTCTCTTAAGTATCTCTTCATTATCCTTGTATTTAGTATCTACCAGTTTTCTTATTATTCCTCCTACCAATATACCAGAGCTTAAATGTATAGGCAGGTATAGCCCTAATGCAAAGGCTAATATTGGAATACCCATCAGTTCGCACATAACCCCAAAAACTGCTCCTATAGTTACAAGTATCCAAGGTAATTGGCCAGTCATTACTCCTTTAACTACCATAGACATTAAAGTAGCTTGAGGAGCAGGTATTTGCTCTGAACCCATACCGTATATATTGTGAAGAAGCAGTATGACTAGGCCTACAAAGGCTGCAGAAGCTAATATTCCTATATACATGGCTATCTGCACACTTCTAGGTGTACCACCTATTATGAAAGTTGTTTTCATATTTTGTCCAGCTCCTCCTGCAACTGCAATTGCTACACAGACTATTCCACCTGCAATTATTGCAGCTAACATTCCTGCATTCCCAACAAAGCCTGCTATCCTTAATATGGATGTCACAAAAAGTAAAGTCGCTATAGTCATTCCAGAAACCGGATTGTTTGATACTCCAATAATCCCAACTATTCTAGCTGACACTACAGAAAAGAAAAATGAAAAGAATACTACCATTAGTGCTCCAATAACTCCTACATTTACAATAGGTAATAGCCAAGAAAGCAAGAACACTAAAACTGCTCCGCCAATTACCCAAGTCAAAGCTAAATCCTTATCTGTTCTTTTGTTAGTTGATTCTCCCTTTCCTATTCCAGACATTGCTGACTTAAATGATCTTATAATTGTAGGTGCTGATTTAGCAAGGCTAATGAAGCCTCCTGAAGCCACAGCCCCTGCTCCAACGTACCTTATATAGTTACTCCATATAGCCCACGAGTCCATTTCTGAAATTAATATTGTAGATGGAAATAAAGGTGTTGCTAAACCACTACCTACATATTTAATAAGAGGAATCAGCCCTATCCATGCTACCAATGCCCCTGAAAACATGTAAAGAGCTGCTTCTATGCCTACTATATAACCTACTCCAACAAGTGATGCTAATACATCTACTCCAAAAATAGCACCTTGCAATGGTCTAATAGTCCATTCTGGTTTTTCTATCCAAAGTGCAAAGCCTCCAGATAATATCTTATATAATCCGCCCACTATTAGCCCCATAAGTACTGTCATAAATCCTGTCCCACCTGTACTTCCCGTTACCAAAACTTCTGCAGCAGCCATTCCTTCAGGATAGATTAGATTTCCATGTTCCTCAACTACTAGAAATTTTCTTAATGGAATAATAAACAATATACCTAATAGCCCACCTAATACTGTTACCACTACTATAGTGCTTAATCTTAAGTCTAATCCCCATATTATAATTGCTGGAAGAGTAAATATGAGTCCTCCTGCAATTGATTCCCCCATAGCTCCTATTGATTGAATCATATTTGCTTCTAGAATATTATTTCTTCTTAATACGCCTTTGAGAATTCCTGTTGCCATTATAGCTCCTGGTATAGAAGCTGAAATAGTAAGTCCTACCTTAAGTCCTAAATATGCATTAGCAGCGCCAAATAATATTGCAAATAAGCACCCTATAATTAAGGAAGCAACTGTTATCTCCGGCATAGCTTCTTTAGCTGATATATATGGAATATAATCATGTCCATGAACGCCACCATAAGCGCCATGTGATATTCCTTTCCTTTCCGACATCCGAATCCCTCCACTGAAACTATTATTGTTCTTTTATATTCCCCGTACTTTGCCTACTTTATGCAAAATAAAGAATAATTAGGAGTTAGTTAGAGCAAACTATATACAAATAAATTATGGTGGTGATATTTTATGAAGGACATACCTAATAATAAAAATCATAATGAAAAGAATACATTAATAGCAGACCCAATGACTAATATATCTGGGCTTAATAATATTGAAAATGAAGCTTCCATTCCTAATTTAAGTAACAAAGATAATAAGAAATCGAGATTCCCTATAGCAGAAAATAACATTATAGGATTCAAATAGCTCAAATAATATTTAAACTAACTATAATGAAAATCAAAAAATAAGAGGTGAAAAAATGAAATTCACTAATAAACCTAATGATTTTCGAGAGAAGAACGTACTTAGAAAAAGGATTATACCTGACATAGTTGGTTTTAAAGATATGGAAAACATCTTGGAGAACAATGAAGAGCTTAAAAACACTATAAATGATATAGATGACGACAATGATTCTAGGCTTAAATAATATGTATAACAGTCTTTAAATAAAAGCGTACCTAAAAAAGATGACTCCTGTAGAACACAGAAGTCATCTTTATAACTATTTAGCTATAGAAGCTCCACTAAAATCTATTGTTCCCAAAACACTTCTATCCCAATCAACAATCCTTGGGGAAGCGAGCATGGTGTCTGTATAATGATATATAGGTAATATTGGTACTTCATTCATAAGAATATCTTGTGCTTTATATAGTACATCAAAGTGCTCTTTGCCTCTTGTTTTAGCTGCAGTTGATAATAAAACATCATATTTTGCATTTTTGAATCTTGGATCATTATATGCATTTTCACTTGTGAAAATACTTAACATTCCCATAGGATCCATAAAATCTGTTAACCAACCACCACGTGCTAATTCAAAATCCCCTTCTCTTCTAGTATCTTGGAAAACAGCCCATTCTTGATTTTCCAATTTTGTGTTAATACCGAGATTTGTCTTTAACATTTCTTGTACTAATTCTGCAACCATCTGATGACCTTCTGAAGTATTGTATATTATTGTAAACTCTGGGAATCCTTCTCCACCTGGATAACCAGCTTCTGCCAGTAGGTCTTGAGCAGCTTTTACAGTACTATCATCTGTGGCAAATCCATAAGTTCCAGCAGTTTCAAAGAAATCCTTTCCATCTGCATCAAGGAATCCTGGAGGTACAAATCCAGCTGCTGGTACTTGCCCTGCACCTAATGTTTCACAAATTAATTCTCTATTAATTGCAAGAGCAATTGCTTTCCTTACTCTAACATCTTTAAATATATCGCGTTCTAAGTTAAAATTATAATAGTATGTTCCAAGCAATGGGAATACATGAAAATTAGGGTCTTCTGCAATAAGCTTTGGAACTTCAGCTGCAGGTACACTAGGAATAAAATCCAGCTCTCCGTTTTGGTATGCTTGATAAGCTGTAGATGCTATATCAATAAACTTTCCTTCAATACGATCTAGTTTTACATTTTCTGCATTCCAATAATTTTCATTCTTAACTAGAGTCAAGCCTTCTCCAATTCTATAGGATGTAAGTTTAAATGGGCCATTACATATTGCTGTATTAGGATTCTTTGCCCAAGCACCATCTTCTAATGCTTCTACTGCTGACTGCTTAACAGGTAAGAAATGATAGAAAGATAATAAACTTATGATGTAATCAGTTGGAGTTATAAGCTTTACTTCTAAAGTATAGTCATCAAGAGCCTTAACACCAACATCATCTAATGAAGCTCCATTAACTGCATCAAATGCTCCAATTATATTTGTATACTCCCAAATCCAAGCATACTCAGAAGCTGTAGCAGGATCCATGCCTCTTTTCCAGGAGTACACAAAATCATGAGCTGTTAAGTCGGAACCATCTGACCATTTTGATTTTCTAAGGTGAAATGTTACTGTCAATCCATCTTCAGAAACATCCCAAGTTTCTGCAATACCTGAATAAATAACGCCGCTTTTTTCTCTAACAAGTCCTTCAAATGTTTGATTGATGACGTCTCCGCCATCACTAGCACCATTAAGACAAGGATCAATAGTTTTAGGGTCAGCACCAATGTTCCAATTTAAAACAGCTTCTGTTTCCTCTGCAGGTTGTTCTGTTGGCTGCTCCGTTGGTTGCTCTGTTGGCTGCTCTGTTGGTTGCTCTGTTGGCTGATCCACTGGTTTGCTACATCCAGTTAAGATCAAAGTAAACATTAGCACTAGAACTAGTGAATAAGCTAATAACCTTTTTTTCATTTTTCTTTCCTCCTTTATTATTTTGGACTTTCGTCCTATTTAACCAAATGACATGCAACAAAATGATTTGTCTCTACTTCTATTAGTTTAGGTGTTACTTCTGTACAAATTTTCTCACAAAATCTACAACGAGAATGAAATCTACATCCCTCTGGTGGGTTTATTGGGCTCTTTACGTCACCATGAAGAATAATTCTCTTGCTTACCTTATTAAGCCTAGGGTCAGGTATAGGTATAGATGATAATAGAGCCTGTGTATAAGGATGTATAGGATTTTTATATAGCTCTTTACTTTCACATATTTCCATTAACTTACCCAAATACATAACACCAATCCTATCCGAAATATGCTTAACCATGGACAAATCATGAGCAATAAAAAGATAAGTCAATCCCATATTATCTTGTAAATCTTCCAGCATATTTACCACTTGGGCTTGGATTGATACATCTAGAGCAGATATTGGCTCATCACAAATTACAAGATCTGGTTCCACTGCCAAAGCCCTTGCAATACCAATCCTTTGTCTTTGACCTCCTGAAAATTCATGTGGATAACGACTTGCATGTTCATGTTTTAATCCAACTATTTTAAGTAATTTATGTATTCTCTCTTGTCTTTCCTTACCTTTAGTTAAGTTATGCGTATCTATACCTTCACCTATTATTTCTGAAACTGTCATCCTAGTATTTAAAGAAGCATACGGATCTTGAAAAATCATTTGTATTCTTTTTCTATATCTCATCATTTCTTTTTCAGAAATATTAGTAATATCATTCCCATCAAATATTATATTTCCTCCAGTTGGTTCATAAAGCTTGATTATGCATCTTCCTAAAGTAGATTTCCCACAGCCTGATTCACCCACTAGCCCAAAAGTTTCTCCTTTTTTTATATCAAAAGTTACATCATCTACAGCAGTCAAATATTGACGATTTTTTTTGAATAAGCTATCTCCTATGAAAAAATATTTCTTTAACTCTTTAACTTGTAATAATGTTCTATTTTCAGCCAATTTGAACACTTCCTTTTCTATACCCTTCAACCTTAGGTGCATTTTTGTGTAATAACCAACAAGCTGAACTATGAGATTCATCTATTTCAAATGTTGGCGAAGCTTCTTCTGTACAGATTTGCATAACATATGGACACCTAGGGGAAAATGGACATCCAGTTGGAGGTGTTATTAAATCTGGTGGAGAGCCTTGTATGGGTACTAATCTTCCTTTTTCCTCTCTATCCATTCGTGGAACAGATTTAAGTAAACCCTGAGTATATGGATGTTGAGGATTATAGAAGATATCATCAGCTGTCCCTTTTTCCATTATCATTCCTCCATACATAACAATAATATCTGTACAAATCTCAGCTATAACACCTAAATCATGAGTAATCAGAATAATTGATGTGTCTAATTCATTAGCAAGACGCTTCATAATATCTAAAATTTGTGCTTGTATTGTAACATCGAGGGCTGTAGTAGGTTCATCAGCAATTAATAGCTTTGGATTACATAATAATGCTGTCGCTATCATGGCTCTTTGCCTCATGCCACCAGAAAATTCATGGGGATATGAATTAATTCTTTTTTCTGCATCTGGGATTCCAACCATACTTAACATCTTTATAGCAGATTCTACTGCTCTTTTACGACTTAATTTTTGATGACGTCTTATAACTTCAACCATTTGATTCTTTATGCTGATTACTGGATTAAGAGATGTCATAGGGTCTTGAAATATCATTGCAATTTCATTTCCACGAATATTAGACATTTGCTTGTTTGAAAAACTTGATATATCTTTATTATTAAAAATAATTTTTCCTGATTTAATTTTTCCTGGGTAATCAATAAGCTTCATAATAGATAAAGCAGTAACACTTTTCCCACTACCAGATTCTCCAACAATTCCTAAAACATCTCCTTTTTTCAGGCTAAAGTCTACACCTCTAACAGCTTGAACTTCACCTACATGGGTAAAAAAAGAGGTCTTTAAATTTTTAATTTCTAATATTGTATTATTCATCTTTTTCATATCACATCTTATCCTTTCCTTAATCTTGGATCTAAAGCATCTCTCAACCCATCTCCTACGAAGTTAAATGCTAGCATAGTAAGTGCAATAGATAATGCTGGGAAAAATAGCTGATAAGGATAGGTTGTCAATCCTGGAAGTGAGTTGTTGGCCAATGTCCCCCAGGATGCCATTGGTGCTGATACACCCAGTCCTATAAAGCTTAAAAATGATTCTGTAAATACTGCTGAAGGTATCATCATTGCCATAGATACAATAATGGGCCCTATTGCATTAGGAATCAAATGCCTAGTAATAATCTTCATTTTTGATACGCCCATAGTTCTTGCAGCAAGTACGAATTCTTGTTCTTTTAAAGATAGCATCTGACCACGTACTAATCTAGCCATTCCGACCCAGTAAACGCTACTTAACGCTATAACAATATTAGTTAAGCCTCTTCCTCTAAACCATACCATTAGTAAAATAACATATAATACTAATGGTACTGAATTAATAATGTCAACAATTCTCATCATAATATCATCTACCCTACCACCTTCATATCCTGAAATACTACCATATATAACTCCAATAAATAAGTTAACAAAGGTAGCAATGAAAGCCACTAATAGAGAAATCCTAGCCCCGTACATAACACGTGTTAGTATGTCACGACCCAATTCATCTGTACCGAAAGGAAATTTTTTATTTAATTTACTACTCCAAGGTTCTGTTAACACTTGTCCTTTATATTCAATGGTATAATCATAATCATATCCCTGCTTCGTGGGTAACAAATTATATGAGAAGTCTAATTTTATTTCTTCATCACCATATTTATATACATAAATCTTATTAATAATATCTCTCTTGTTTTTATCCAACTGTAGACGCTCAAGGAGCCTTCCGTCTTTAGAAACTTTAAATATATTGTAGTCTTTTGATACATGCAAATATAAATCGTCATCAGCCTTATATAGCTTTAAAATAGGTGGTAAATTTCTATATTCATTAACTTGATCTGAATAAGAATAAGGAGTCAAATAAGGTCCAATAATGCCAAAGCATATTATCAAAAATATGATAATAATACCTATCATTGATGATTTATTTTGCTTAAGCCTTCTCCATGCATCATGCCAATATGTCAAACTAGGTTTAGTACTTTCAGCGCCTTCGATTTTAGTTTCTATAAATACAAATTTAGCTTCTTTCATAGACTATTTATCCCCCCCTAACTTAATACGTGGATCTATAAAACCATAGGCTAAATCTACTAATAAAACCATAACAATATAAAATACGGCATAAAAGACTGTAACGCCCATGATTGTTGTATAGTCACGATTAGTTACACTTTCGACAAAATAACGTCCTATGCCAGGGATAGCAAATATACTTTCAATAACAAAAGAACCTGTTAATATAGCTGCTATCATAGGTCCTATATAAGTAATAACTGGAATCAATGCATTTTTAACAGCATGTCTTCCCAATACTGAAAGCTCTTTTATACCATTAGCTCGTGCAGTTCTAATATAGTCTTGTCTTAAAACCTCTAGCATGCTGGAACGAGTTAATCTTGTAACAAAAGACAATGAATATCCTGACAAAGCAATTACTGGTCCAATATAGCTTAATGGTGTTTTTAATCCAAAGCTAGGTAACCAACCAAGCTTTCCTGAGAGAAAATATATTATTAATGTTGCAATAACAAAACTAGGAACAGTAATGCCTAAGGTTGCCATAAACATAACAAAATAATCTAATTTTGTATTTTGTTTTAATGCAGAAATAACCCCTAATGGAATACCGACAATAATAATAACCAAGATTGATAACAATCCAATTTTGGCTGATGAAGGGAAACCAGAGTTAATCAAATCATTAACAGAAGTTCCTATCTTAGAATAAGATGGTCCTAAATCAAAAGTTATTAATCCTTTCATATAATTTAAATATTGAACAATTAATGGATCATCAAGGTTATATTTTTTGTTTAAAGATCTTAATATTTCATCTGGGACTGGTCTTTCTCTAGTAAAAGGACCTCCTGGTATAGTGTGCATCATTGCAAATGTTAAAGAAGTAATTAAAATAATAGTAATTAATATTGAGACCAGACGCCTTAGCAAATAAAATTTCATAGTATTTCTCCTTTCTTTAATATGTGTGTATTGCTTTAAAAATTCATTCCTCTATCAATTATTATCCCTCCCTAAAAAAATGAATTTTAAAAGAAATATTATTCAATTTATAAAAATACTAGTATCAAACTGATAAATCTAACAAAAAACACTTATAAAGTACACTCTTAGTTAAATAAAAGAAAAATAAGATGATTTTTATAAATTATAGTTATGTAATAATTATTTTGCATTTGTACAATATATTCGCCTTTTTCAGAAATTCTAAATTAATTTAGCTAATTTATGTGATTTTAGGAAATATAAATCACTATAACCGCTTTTTGTTTATATAATGATTGATTTAAGCAATAAAATATGAATTCTTTTTACTATTAAATGGTAATGTCAGTCATTCTTGACAATGATTAACATCTATGTTACGATTATTTAAAGAAGCCATTCCGTCTTCCTACGGGATGGCTTGTTGTATATGTAAAAATTTACCATTTAATGTATGAGGGGATAGGGGGTGCATTAAAATAAGCGCAACATCAAAAACAATTTACGAAAAACTTGTAGAGCATTTAGTAGAAATTGAAGAAGAAAAAACTAGGGTTATTGAAGAATATTACTATGAAATGTCTGCCGAAAGGTTAGAATTTGAAACACTAATAGAATATTATATTTCTAATATTGATAAATATATTAGAAAGTTAAAAAAGACTGACAAAGTAAGTACTGATTGTCCCTTTGTAATAATTAATAGTATTGTTGAAGTAGAAGACATTAATAGTAAAGAAGTAGAAAGGTTTAAAATAGTTTCTCCTTTCTTAACTACAAGTCCATTAGATGGTGATTTTGCTTCATATCTTTCACCAATTGGGAAATCGCTTCTATTAAAAAAGGTTGGGGACCATGTTTTTGTAGAAACTCCTATGGAAAATATTGAATATGAAGTAAAGACTATTGAGCTAGGATAAGAAATACAATAAAAATATAAATGAAGAGCTTGTTTGAGCTCTTCATTTATATTTTTATAGACTTCCATCTACCTCGCCTGTATCTAATTGTCATTAAAATAGCCTCAACTATAAACTGTATGGCTGTTGCCCACCATACAAATACTACATTCCATTTTAAAATAAATACAATAATGAAAATAAGAGGTAACCTTACAGCTAGATTTGTAACTAAGGATATCTTAAATGGACCTCTAGTATCTCCAGCTCCCTTAAGCGCTCCTGAGACAGACATTCCTATTGCTATAGGTATCTGTTCAATAGCACCTACACGTAAACACCTAGAAGCTAATGCTACAGTTTCTAAGTTGTTACTAAAGAGTCTCATAATTCCGTAAGGTAAAAATAAAAAGACTGAAGCCACTGCTCCCATTAGCCAAACTGAATATATTACAGATTTTTTAGTGCTAATTTCCGCTCTTTTTATATCTCTTGCCCCTAAGCTTTGTCCGACCATTGTAGTGGCTGCTACAGCAAAGCCGTATCCAGGCATAAATGATATAGATTCTGCTGCATTAGCAAGAGAATGTGCAGCAAAGGCAACAGTACCTAACTGTGCTATCCAAAATGAGGATAATAGTCTACTACCTTCATTCATAAATGTTTCTAAAGTGGCAGGTACGCTTAAATCTATAATACTCTTAACTACATCCTTACTTAGTCTAAATACCTTACTAATATGAAGCTTAATCCCTGACTTACCTCTCAACAAAAAGAAAAATGTAATACTTGAACCTACTATTTGTGCAGTTCCAGTTGCAATAGCTGCTCCATTTACTCCAAGCTCAGGAAATCCAAACTTTCCAAATATAAGAACATAGTCTCCAATAATATTAAAAGCATTTGCAAAAGCTGCAGATACAAGAGGAACAACTGTATTTCCTGCTCCTCTTAAAATAGAATTTGCAACAAACTGAGGTATTAAAAAGAATGCGCCAATAAAAACTATTCTTAGATAACCACTACCTAAGGCTATGACCTCAGGATCATCTACTATTAGTTTAAATGTTGTATTTGCAGATAGTATACCAATGATTCCAGTTAATAAGCTAATTATAAATCCTATACCAATAGCTTGTGCAGCAATGTTTTCAGCTTCATCTTTGTTTTTAGCCCCTATTTGTCTAGATACCATGGCTGTGGCACCAATTCCAAGGGCTCCAAAGATATTACTTATTGTAAACATTATCTGTGCCCCTAAGTTAACGGCAGATATGGATGCTGGATTTAGTCTTCCTACCATAGCAGTATCGGCTGTCCATACAAGAGTATGCAAAGTCATTTCCATTATAGCTGGTATAGCTAACTTTAAGATATGATTTCTTATATCTCTATTATCTAGTCTTTCCATGTTCTTTCACCAAGCCTTCTATATTAAGCAAATTTAACGCTAGATAACATTATACCTTATTATTTTACCTAAAGACAATACAAATAATTAACATTTATCCTAGATTTCAATTATGAATTCTAACAACCTTAATTACAGTGGCTAAACGCTGTTTAATAGTAGTTAAACAGTAGTTTAACAGTAGTTTAACAATCCTTTAGCAATCCTTTAGCAATCCTTTAACTACCGTTCTCTGATTATCTTTACTACAAAATTAAGATGATATATAATATTCTCAAACCTTAATCCAAGGAGATGATTTTATGAGAATTGTAGATTTTAGAAGTGATACTGTAACTAAACCTACAGAAGATATGAGAAAGGCAATGGTTAATGCAGAAGTAGGCGATGATGTATACGGTGAAGACCCTACAATAAACGAACTTGAAGAAATGGCAGCAAATTTAGTAGGTAAAGAAGCAGCCTTATTCGTTCCATCAGGAACAATGGGAAATCAATTGGCAGTGCTATGTCATACTCAAAGGGGCAACGAAGTAATTCTAGAAGAAAAATCTCATATATATAATTATGAGGTTGGTGGAATTGCTTTTCTGTCTGGAGTTCAGGTACGTATCGTAAAAGGCCATAATGGAATAATGAGTGCAAGTAGTGTGGAAAAGGCTATTGTTGCTGATGGCGATATCCATCATCCTCAAACTGGACTTATTTGTTTAGAAAATACTCATAATATGGCAGGAGGTATTGTTGTTCCTCCAGAATCAATGAAAGAAATTTTTGATTTAGCTAAAAAGCATAGTCTACCAGTGCATTTAGATGGAGCAAGAATCTTTAATGCAAGCACTGCATTAGGTTGTGATGTAAAAGAGATAGCAAAATACTGTGACAGCATAATGTTCTGTTTATCTAAAGGATTGTGTGCTCCAGTAGGTTCAATGCTTGCAGGTAGTAAAGAATTTATAAACAAAGCTAGAAGGTTTAGAAAAATGCTAGGTGGTGGCATGAGACAAGCTGGCATCTTAGCCGCTGCCGGTGTTGTAGCTTTGACAAATATGATTGAAAGACTTTCTGAAGATCATGAAAACGCAAAACTCTTAGCAAAAGGTCTTAAAGATATAAGCGGAATCGAAGTCAATGTTGATAATGTACAATCAAATATCTTAATGATGGATATAACTACATCTAAATATGATAGCTATAGTCTTGTTAGTAAGTTAAAAGAGGAAGGTATACTGGTGTCAGATATTAATAGTAGTAGAATTAGATTTGTTACTCATAAATATATATCTAAAGATGACATTGACTATACTATGTCTTTGATTAAAAAGGTCTTGATATAGCTATGAAATAGTAACTTAGCAAATCTTTGCACTCCTTTAAATAGACTGTGAGATAACTCACAGCCTATTTATTTCATTAAATTTTTCTTTTTCTTGCTTTAGGATCTGATATTATCTCGTAACTCCCTATTGAAGCAATGCTTACTAATATTGCATTTACAACTGTAAGCGCAATTCCTTGAATGCCTTGACCTAATCTAGCAAATATAAAAGTCAATATTAATGCTATTGCAAAAGTATACAATCTAACATAAGCATCACCGAACTTATTTTTAACTATTGACTTTGTAAACTGTACTATGATACTTACTGCAGCTACAAGCCCAGCAAAAGTTCCTAGTGTTTCAGATGACATAAAATTATTATACATTTTCAACTCTCCATCCCTTTAAATCCATATAGTTTTATTTTTTAATTCTAGCTTCTTTTCTTATTTTTATTAATACAGGAACTCTATAAGTATATAGTTTATACTATTTAATATGCAAAATTTGTCCGGAAGTTCTTCTAATTTTAGAAAAAAGCAAAATAAAAAAGCAAGGGTTTAATACCCCTGCTAAATCTATCTTTCTTGAATCAGGTCTATACTTCCTAATACTATATGGGCTAATCCAAAACCTACTAAACCTGTCGCAATCATAGTGCCAATTTCATTTCTTTGTATTCCTCTTTTTTTAACATCTGGAATCCTTGTTGCTAAGGCTACACCAGTAACTGCTGTTCCTAATAATGTAGGTATCAACCCTTCTCGTACCATATTAACCCTCCTCATATAATATAGATAGATTCTAGATTATTATCTCAATTTGAGATTCTATATATACTTAAATTATCCAATTGATTTTGTCAATCTATTCTAAAATAAAAACCTGCTGCAAAACAGAAAATACTAGCAATAAAATATGAGCAAAAGGTGTAAGCATAGACATGTTGTTTTTACTATTCCTGAAGAACAATTTAAATTGCAAAAAATGTTTTAAATAACTATTGCAGGCGATAAGCTTAAACACAGCAAGTATCTTTACTCAATAATGCAAATGATATATAATAACTTAAGAACTTTACTGGAAAATGATTTTATGAGAAAGGTAGAATGATATGGCTAAGGTAAAAAAACATGTAATTATTGTAGGAGGTGGAGCCTCTGGTATATTGGCAGCTATTTCTGCAAGGAAACAAGGAGCTGATGTAACAATACTAGAGAGAAACCCTCGAATCGGAAAAAAGATATTAGCTACTGGGAATGGGCGATGTAATTTCACCAACGTAAATGCAGATATATCATATTATCACGGAAGTAATCCTAAGTTTGCATACAGCGCACTATCTAATTTTAATGTAAATGAAACAATTAATTTTTTTAGTAAAATTGGAATAGCTCCAAAAATTGAGGAGTTTGGTAAAGTCTTTCCTATGTCCGATCAGGCCTCAAGTTTTTTAGATGTATTTTTATATGAACTAAATGAAATAGGCGTTAATGTTATTTGCAATGCTTATGTCAAAAATATTAAAAGCAATAAAGGTAAATTTAATATTATATTAGAAGATGGTTCAACATTTCAAGGGGATAAGGTAATCATTGCTACTGGTGGTAAAGCTATGCCTTCTACTGGTTCAGATGGAAATGGATTTGATTTGGTAAAAAAATTAGGACACACCATTATAGACATATTTCCTGGCCTTGTTCAGTTAAAGCTTGATGGAACATTTTTCAAGCAAATCGAAGGAGTAAAGTTTGTAGGAACTGCTGAAGTTTTATATAAGGATAAATCATTGGCAAAAGATAGGGGAGACATTCTTTTTGGAAATTATGGTGTTTCAGGTCCTCCTATTTTTCAAATCAGCAGGAAAGCTGGAGAACTTCTACACGATAATAAAGAACCTATATTAAAAATAACTATTATGGATACAATGTCAAAAGAAGAGTTAAAAAAACTTCTAGTATCACGTTTTGAAAATAATCCAATGAAGACAGTAGAATTCAGCATGGTTGGTCTTGTAAATAAAAGACTTATCCCTGTTTTACTGAAAGAGGCAGAAATTCATGATTTAAAGTGCCCTGTTGCTAACCTTACTAAAAAAGAGCTTGAAAAAATCCTCAATATACTGACAGATTGGAGATTTAAAATAAAGGGAACTAAGAGTTGGCCTAGTGCACAAGTTACAGCAGGCGGTGTTGACACAAAGGAGATTGACCAGAACACTATGGAATCTAAAATTGTAAAAGGCTTGTATTTTGCAGGTGAAATAATAGATATAGATGGACAATGTGGTGGATTTAATCTTCAGTGGGCTTGGTCATCAGGATTTATTGCAGGACGCAATGCTGCTATTTAATATAGTCCCATACAGAAACAGGAGGAGAATAGATGCTTAGGCTTACAAATATAAAAATTAATATAAACAAAGCTAAAACTCATCAAGAAGAAACAGAAGCTTTGCGAAAAGAAATAATTTCAAAACTCAATATCACAGAAAAAGAACTTATAGGTTATAAAATATTCAAGAAATCTGTTGATGCCAGAAAAAAAGATGTGATTTATTTCATCTATACCATTGACGTCAATTTGAATAATGAACAAAAAATATTAAAAAAATATAGTAAAAAAGGAGTAACAGAAACTCCAGATATGTCCTATGAAGGTGTTCCCCTAAGTGCTGAAAAAATGTCACATCCTCCTGTTATCATAGGGATGGGGCCTACAGGTCTTATTGCTGGATTATTTCTATCAAGAATGGGTTATAACCCCATAATCCTTGAAAGAGGAGAGGATGTCGATACAAGAACTCTTAAGGTAAATAACTTTTGGAAGAATGGCGTTCTTGACACTGAAAGCAATGTACAGTTTGGTGAAGGTGGAGCAGGTTCATTTTCAGATGGTAAATTAACAACCCTAATAAATGATAAAAGGTGTAGGACAATATTAGAGGAATTTATTAAAGCTGGTGCACCAGAAGAAATATTATACTCAAATAAGCCTCATATAGGTACTGACTTACTGAAATCCGTGATTAAAAAAATTCGAGAAGAAATTATTCATAATGGTGGAACAGTAAGGTTTAGAGCTAAAGTAACTGATTTTATTATTAAGGATAATAAAATTCAAGGTGTAATCATAAATGATTCTGAAACACTTGATTGCCAAGCAGTATTACTTGGAATAGGTCATAGTGCTAGGGATACTTTTCAGGTGCTGCATCAAAGAGGTGTAACGATAAGTCAAAAACCTTTTTCCATAGGGGTAAGGATTGAACACCCTCAAGCATTTATAGATAAAGCCCAATATGGTAATTTTGCTGGACACCCTAGCTTAGGAGCAGCTGATTATAAGCTAGTTTATCATTCTGAGAATGGAAGATCTGCTTACACATTTTGTATGTGTCCAGGTGGTTATGTAATAGCTGCAGCATCAGAAGAAGAAAAAGTTGCCGTAAACGGTATGAGTAAACACAATAGAGATGGAGAAAATGCAAACTCAGCTTTATTAGTAGGCGTTACTCCTGATGACTTTGGTAGTTCACATCCTCTCGCTGGTATTGAATTTCAACGAAAATGGGAGAAGCTTGCCTATGAAATAGCCGGAAGGAACTATCATGCACCTGCTCAACTTATAGGCGATTTTCTTTCTGACAAACCTAGTACACAGCTAGGAAATGTTAGTCCTACTTATAAGCCAAATGTAACTTCTACAGAACTAAAAAATTGTTTGCCAGATTATGTAGTTGAAACTATAAGGGAAGCAATTCTTCACTTTGATACAATAATTAAGGGATTTGCAATGCCAGATGGTATACTAACAGGTGTCGAAACAAGAAGTTCTTCACCAATTAGAATTAATAGGGATGAAAACTATTTATCAAATATATATGGTTTATATCCAATGGGAGAAGGAGCAGGGTATGCAGGTGGAATAATGTCTTCAGCAGTAGATGGCCTTAAGACTGCAGAAAAAATCATGTCAAAGTATGCTCCTTTTTAAGACAAAAAACAGACTGTGAGTAAAAGAAAAACACTCACAGTTATTTTTTTGCAAGTGTCTATTTTTCTGGTGCGCCATGAGGGATTCGAACCCCCGGCCAACTGATTCGAAGTCAGCTACTCTATCCAGCTGAGCTAATGGCGCATATGATAATATAATAAATTCATCAAACAAAATGATTATAGCAAAAAAAAGCAACATCGTCAAACTTATAATCCCATAAAATGTTTCCTTTATACCAAATAATCTAATCTATTTATTTTGCTTGTTTACTGTTTTTCTATAAACTAAAATAGAAATAGCAGTAATAGTGAATTTAGCAATACATGATAAAATAAATTCAGGAGACCTAGGATTGGTTATGGTTGCTCCAATAAATGTTACAGCTAGCAAATTAGGTAACATAGCTAAAATGGAAGCAGACAAATAATGCCTGTATGATATGCCAATAGAACCCATAAACATACTAACAATATCCATCGGTAAAATACCAATTATTCTTATTATGAAGACGAAAAACCATTCACTATTCTGTCTTAAAGAGTTGACTTGTTTTAGTTTAGGATATTTCTCAACAAGTTGATTCGTTAATTTGCTATTAGAAAAATGCCCTACTACATAAGGAATAGATAGAGAAATAACAATTCCAACAATATTTACAATAATAGCTAAATGTGAAGGTAATATCATACCAGTACTGATGTAGAGCACTATTAAAGGAAATATAATAGAAAGTGATTTAAGACCATACATCACAAGTAAATAAATAATTGCAGCAAAATAATTTTGTGGTGCAAGATTAAATATTTGCTCTGAACTAATATTTTTCCCATGCATCAGATACAATATTACTCCACCTGCAATAAAAATAAAAGGTAATATTCTAAAAGCTTTCTGAGTATTTGAATTAAGCTGTTTCAAATTCATCACCTCAATTATGTTAAATTTAATTAATTATTAATATTTTATGATAATATCAGAAAAAAACACCCTACTGGTAATATATTCAATAGAGTGTTTTAATAATCCATGTTCCAATAATCTATCTTTGCCATAATTTATCTGCAACAGGCGCCCAGTTTCTTGCGGCATCTTTGCATTTACTGCTTAAGTCATGTACATCCTCTGGATTCTGCATATCAGTAGATTTAGCTCCAGATTTCTCAACCATCTCAGTTAATCTACCAGGATTGTCTAGTAATGGGCAAGGACGTAAGTGATTACAGTTAAATGGCTGATTATCATGATATTGCATGAATAGTGGTGATTTAAATGCCTCTAATAGTGTCTTATCTCGAATATTTGAATCTGAGTAATGGATAAAAGCACATGGTTCAATATCGCCATTAGCATTGATGTGCAAATAATTTCGTCCACCAGCAATGCAACCATTTACATATTCACCATCATTCCAGAAGTCCATAGTAAATAAAGGTTTTGTATTTCGGAATTTTCTTATCTGATGATACATAAACTCTCTCTGCTGAGCTGTTGCCATTAGTTCTGGTACAGCATCCTTACCAACTGGCATGTAAGTAAAGAACCATGCAAACTTCGCGCCTTTTTCTATCATGCTATCAAAGTATTCTTCGCTACCAATAATGTCTGTGTTTTTGCTTGTATAGCAACAGGAGATACCAAAAGGCAATTTTTTTGTTCTAAGTATATCCATTGCTTTTAATACTGCTTTGTAAGTACCTTCTCCTCGGCGAAAATCTGTTTCCTCTTCAAAGCCTTCAACACTAATGGCTGGAACAAAGTTTTTCACACGAAGCATTTCATCTGCAAAAGCTTCATCAATCAATGTTCCATTAGTGAAAGAAAGAAACGCGCAATCATTGTGTTTTTCACATAAACGGATGATGTCTGCTTTACGTACTAATGGCTCACCTCCAGAATAAATATACATATAGACACCCATTTCCTTGCCTTGTTTAATGATATTATCTAGAGTATCTAAATCCATGTTTAAACGATTACCATACTCAGCTGCCCAGCATCCAGTACAATGTAGATTACAAGCTGAAGTTGGATCCATCAAAATAGCCCAAGGAACATTGCATTTATTTTCTTTTCTTGTTCTTTCTTGCCTTTGTCCACCAACAATAGTAGCATTTATGATGAAGTTTTCAAAAATAGTTTTTCTTACTCCATCGTCCACATCTGTCCATAGGCTTTTGATAAGTTTGTACCAGTTTCCTTCTGGGTTGTCTATTACATTTCGAAAAGCTTTAAGCTGTCCTTTTACTGTACCTTCTTTGTCAAATTTTTCTACCCAGTCCAGTATTTTAGGGATATTTTCATCAGGATCGCTGTCTAGATAGTTAATCACCTTTTTTAGTCCAAATGACTGCAAATTCTCCATAATCGTCTTTTCACTCATGTTAATTTTCTCCCCCTTTTCAAAACTTAAATAAAACTTATGCTATTAAACACTATTATAAAATCTTTTCTTGAGGATTTCATTGGTCAAAAATCTAAAATGTCCTAATTTTACACAAATTTAAATATTGTTACTTTTTTGCACATTTAATATTTTTGTTCCTTTACAATAATAATTTAAAAGTTTATAGTTAGAATATAGTAGATTAAAAAAGAGAATGGAGTGACTTCTAAATGCATCAGCAAATACTACGAGTTATGATAGAATCTGCAGTTGATAAAGGATTATACGGAGTTAAAACAGATTTAAAGCGTACAGTTCGTAATCTAACAGATTTAGGAGATTACTTCGCAAAAGGACGTTTTCAAAAAGACTTTTTTAGAATTGCTCAAAAAATGCTAGCAAATGAAAATAGCCCATACTACGAGCTTATTTCTGGAATTACTTGTAATGTGGATCATAATATAATAAAAAATTTTGGAATTAATATTGGGTTAAACAGTTGGACAGATGGCGCAAGACAAATTAGGGAATATGAAAAAGACAATGGATATAATATACCATGGACCATTGTATTTGATTTTCAAAATAAAGTTGAAGACCCATTAACTTTACTTGAAATAGCAGAAATTATTCAACAAGGAAAAAAAATTGGAATATATAGTTACATGTTTTTCATAAACTGCGATGCCGATTATATAGATGAATTGTTAGAAGTCTTCAGAAAAAATCCTGAATGTGCTTTTATAGTTTATACTTATTCAAATTCATTAACAGAAGAGCATGCTCATAAGTTAAGAGAGTATGGAAATACTATTGTTTCTATTTGCATTGACAACTTCAATATATCATCAGAATTTAGTCAGGCAATCAAGATTTTGCTAGAAAACAAATGCCTCTTTGGTGTTCATTTAAAATATGATGATAATAATGCTGGTATTATCTTAAATGAAAATTGGATAAAACAGATAATGGAGTTACATTGTACATTTGCTTTTCTAATAAAATCAGCAGATTGCAGCCTAGAAACCGAGAAGGCAATATCATCATATATCAAAAATGCAAAGACAAATCAGAAGTATCCCATTTTTCTAATAGACTTTTATGAGGATATAGCTCATGTTGACCGTAATATTTCCACCGAATCTTGCTTCTTTAAAATACTTTATGATGGAACAGTCTTATCAACAAAAGAAAACATAACTACTGGTTTTAAAACACGAGATGCACAACTTACAGAAATTTTATCTCAGATTATGCCAAAGGTGAACTATCTGTAACAGATAGTTCACCTTTACTATGGCTCATTCATATCTTTCACAATTTGAACTGCAACTCCTGTAACAGCTGACTTCATTAACTCTACATATTCTTTTGGAAGTATTTCTGCACCTTCCAATAGCCACCTAGTAATTGATGTTCTAATAGCATCTGTAAAAAATGTGACATAGAAACCTCTATATTCGGCATTTTCAAATATATTCTTAAAGTGTATCTCAATAATTGGCGATAAAATCTCACCGAAATAATCATAAAAGGAATTTTGTCCTCTTACCTGTAAAGCGTTGCAATAGAAAACCTTATTTTCATAAAAAAAGTCACAAATATTCTCAAGTAACCCCCATCCAAATATATCAGAGCCCCTTTGAAAATTAGATACAAATTCCGTATAGTATATCCAGTTTACCAGATCATATTTATCCTTAAAATGGTAATAGAAACTTTTTCTGCTCAAATTACAACGTTCCACAATATCTCCAATATTGATTTTTGATAAAGGACGCTCTAACATTAGCTCCTTCATAGAGTTTGCTAAGGCATGTTTTGTAATTGATGAATCAGACACGTTTTCTACCACCTTTCGAGGCGATTACTCTTACTTGCATCTTACTATTCAAGTTACTTCTACTCATTTAATTAGACTTCTTTAGTAGTTTTTGAATACAATTCATTATCTAAATATTTTTATATTAATAGTGCTTTATTTGAAATATTATATTCTTTACATAGTATGTTATATTTTATGTAATACTTTGTCAATTTGAATCATAAAAATTAACATTATATTTATGATTTAGACATCATAGTTGACTTTTCGACATTTAAAGTATGTCTATTATTTATTCAACATTACTAAAATTATATAGAAAAAAGCTAGCATTTATGCTAGCTTTTTTATTGGAGCGGAAGACGAGATTCGAACTCGCGACCCTCGCCTTGGCAAGGCGATGCTCTACCACTGAGCCACTTCCGCATGGTGCGGGAGAGAGGACTTGAACCCCCACGTCAATGACACTAGATCCTAAGTCTAGCGCGTCTGCCAGTTCCGCCACTCCCGCATTTGTTTAATGGTGACCCATCCGCGACTCGAACGCGGGACACCCTGATTAAAAGTCAGGTGCTCTGCCGACTGAGCTAATGGGTCTTATGGGGTGAATAGTGGGATTCGAACCCACGGCCTCCAGAGCCACAATCTGGCGCTCTAACCAGCTGAGCTATATCCACCATAATTTTAATGGCGTACCCACAGGGATTCGAACCCCGGACACACGGCTTAGAAGGCCGTTGCTCTATCCTACTGAGCTATGGGTACAAAAAGTAATCATTGTCATAGAACAGATATTAAAGTTGTGAAGCTGTGGAGCGGGTGAAGGGAATCGAACCCTCACAACCGGCTTGGGAAGCCGGTGCTCTACCACTAAGCAACACCCGCATTGCGAACACAAATAAATTTTCAACTGACAATAATAAATTATATCACCACAGAACACGTTCGTCAATACTTTTTCTATACTTTCTTATAGGAATATATTTCCCTTTAATAAAAACTAACGCCCTGTCACTAAAAATTTATTATCTCTCCTCTGACATTATTATCATCTATATATAATAATCCTATACTCTTAGAAGTACCTGCTCTAGGTAAAGATGGGCTTCCAGGATTCAAGAAAAGAATTCCTTCATACTCTATTAAAGTTGATGTATGGCTATGCCCAAATAATGCTACATCCGCATTTATTTCTTTAGCCTTATAATATATATCATTTAGCCCATATTTTACTCTATATAAGTCTCCATGTGTTAAGAATATCTTCTTGCCTTTTAATTCAATAATTTCATCGTCTGGAGTTTCAAAATCATAGGCGTCGCAATTACCTTTTACATTAATGATTGTAGTATCAATAGCTTTTCTGATAGCTTTTACATCCTTTGAATAATCCCCTAGATGTATAATTAAATCAATATCATCAATTTTAACCAATGCATCTATGCAGTGTTCTACATATCCATGTGTATCACTTATTACTGCTATTTTCATTTTCCTCGTCCTCAATAATATTTTTAAGCTCTTTTTTCAAGTTTCTTAATGCCCTAGCTCTATGACTAATAGAATTTTTTATTTCTTCTCCTAGCTCCGCAAAAGTCTTCTCATATCCATCAACTAAAAATAAAGGATCATAACCAAAGCCATTGTCACCTTTTGATTCAAAGCCTATTTTCCCACTACATTCTCCTGATACTAGCTTAATGCTTTTATCCTCTAAGACTATTGAAATTACAGTTTTAAACTTTGCAGTTCTTTTCTCTAAAGAAACACCTTCGAGCTCTTTTAACAGCTTTTTGTTATTATCGCTATAGGTTGCATTTTCTCCACTATATCTAGATGAATAAACACCTGGCTCTCCATTAAGTTTATCAACAAAAAGTCCAGTATCATCTGCAATGACTATAGCCTTTGTTCTTCTTGCTATTTCTACTGCTTTTTTTGTTGCATTTTCCTCTAAAGTATTTCCATCCTCTATTACCTCTATATCTCCAAATCCTGCCTCAGTTTTCGATAATATGATAAAAGGCATGTCTTTCATAATATCTTTTATTTCCATTATTTTATGATTGTTGTCAGTTGATACAATGAGAGTCTTTTTACTCATTTTCTGTTTCTCCTTTTTCTGGTCTTTGTGACCCAATTAAGTTACTTATTTCACCTAGAGATATTTTCTGAAGTTTTATAAGTTCTTCATTCCCTTTCTTTGCCAATGCTATTAGTTCATTCAAATTTTCAAGTGAAAACGGCGATTTTTCTCCTGTACCTTGTAGCTCAACAAACTCTCCATTACCAGTCATAACAACGTTCATATCTACCTTTGCACTTGAATCCTCTGTATAGCATAAATCTAACATGGCCTTCTCATTGACAACTCCAACACTTACAGCTGATAAAAAACCTCTTAATGGAATGTAAGACAAAACTCCTTCTTTATATAATTTATTTAAAGCATCTGCTAGTGCTACAAAAGCACCTGTTATAGAAGCTGTTCTAGTACCTCCGTCAGCTTGAATTACATCACAGTCAATCCAAATTGTCCTTTCTCCAATATTCTCTAGTGCAACAACAGACCTAAGTGCTCTACCTATTAGTCTTTGAATCTCTTGACTTCTGCCTTCCACCTTACCTCTGCTAGATTCCCTAACTTTCCTAGTTACAGTTGAGCCAGGAAGCATAGAATATTCAGCAGTTATCCAGCCTGTACCAGTACCTTTTATAAATGGTGGAACTCTATCATCTATCATTGCTGTGCAAATAACCTTAGTTTCTCCCATTTCAATGAGAACTGAGCCTTGCGGATGTTTTAAATAGTTTCTAGTAATTCTAGCTTTTCTTAATTCATCATAGTTTCTTCCATCTATTCTACTCATATGTACTCACCTTTCAATTGTTTTTACAAATAATATTGTCTCCCACTATTCATTATAATAACAAAGATTTTGTTTTTTTTCTATAAGTTTATAAATTAAAAAACTACCACCTAGGTGGTAGTCTTTTAATATTCATTTGCAAATGTTGGCACAGTCTCTTGTGCCTCTAGTTCTAAACCTGCTTCTTCTATTGTCTTACCATCAAATAATATCTCTACATATTCTATTTCTGGAAACTCTTTTAGAGTTAAGCCTATATTTTTAGTCATTTTATTAAATACTGTCTGATCTGATAATATATCGAAGTCATATGAAAGTATATCTACATAAGCTACTCCATTATATACTTCTACACCTTGGAACTCTACTCCATCTGGAATGTCTGTATACAGACCTGATAATTCAGGTGCTCCCTCAAACAAGACTTCAAGAGATGTCAAAACATTTGCACTAGTAGCAGATGTAGGTACGGTTACAGGAACATAGTATTCATATTCTCCATTACTTGTTCCTTTATAATAAACTGTTACTTTTGAAACCCCATCACTTATGTCTTCTACCACATTTATATCAGCCCTAGCCAAAGGCTTTTGTACTTTTGTTCCGTATTTTAATTCTGATACAATTTTCCCATCGACCATAAACTGCACTTCATTAATATTTGAAAACTCAGTTAAAGTATAGACAACTCCTTTTACCATGTTTTCTTCATCTTTTTTTGACTGAGTGTTCATGATTTGACTATTAAAGTCAACCTTGCATAAACCTGTATCTTGATCAATTGACATTCCTATTATTTCTGTTCCTGCAGGAATTAATGGTTTTAATCCGATACTACTAATATCTTCCCTTATAGTCGGACTATCCATAATATTTGTAAGTGCAGCTTTTGCTATGCCTTCCTCCCAAGGAATTCTTCTTTTTACAGGTACTAGGTATCCATTTTCGTTCTGATAATAAAGAACTGTATTTCTTAAATTTGAGTCATCCATAATGTTTGCATCTTCATCGCTTCTGATTATTTCTATTTCTGGTTCTTCTTTAGTTATTAAATCTTTCATTGTGTCTATTGCTTTACACCCAAATAGACCAAGTGCTAAAACTAGAACTATGGTAAGTATCAACAACTTTTTGATATACATCCATTACCCTCCCTTTGCTAAAACTACTTAATAAAGTATATTAGCCCTAAGGAGATACTATGAATATTTTGTTTATTTCTACTTCCTTTTAATTGTAGAAAAATATCCACCTCTAATAAGCTTCGTTGAACTTACTGTGATAAATGCTTCTTTATCAAGACCAGTTAATAAATTATGAAGCTTATCTAAATCTTTTCTTTTCAATGTAATGTTTAACATGTTTTTAGGTCCTTCTTTCCCTTGCCCTACTAATACTGTAACTCCAAAGCCGTTATTTCTTAATTCCTGAATGATACTATCATCACTCTCATTTAATATTACTTGAGCAGTTAAATTACCTAATGCAATCTTTTCTTCAATATAGCATCCTATATAATTTCCACTAGCAAATCCTAATGCGTAGGCTAATAAATTACCTGGATTACTCAACCCATTTACGACCTTACCTAAGGCTACAATATAGATAGTAACTTCGAAAAAACCTATTATTGCAGCATACTTTTTTCTTCCTTGTACTACCATAAGCATTCTAATAGTAGACATAGAAACGTCTAAAATTCTAGCTCCAAAAATAAATAGATATCCTAAAACAGCCTCCATATACTTCCTCCTAACTTTGTACTCTTTTATATATAATACCCTATTTATAATAATTATCAATATCTAATAAAAAAGTCACCCTATATATTAGAGAAGAATCTCAAACCTAAGACCCTCCTCTACTGTTAGGGTGATAATAGTAAAACTGCTGCTACACTATCGTTATCCATATGAGATTCTTCGCTATCGCTCAGAATGACACCTTCTCTATCATAATAAACGTGGTAAAGGATTTTTCCTGAATTCTTAATTTTTAAACCTTAATCCTTAATTAATTCTCCATTCTCAATTCTCAATTATTATCATTTTTCCAAGCTATTAAAATAATTCACTATTCCATTCGCAATTGCTTGTGCTGCTTTTTCATGATAAGCATCTGTAATGATTAATTTTTCTTCTTCTGGATTAGTTACGAACCCAAGCTCTGCAAGTGCTGCTACCATTTTTGTTTCTCTTACTACAACTAAATCTGACCTTTTTATTATTCCCTTATCATTCCTATTAAGTCCTGATAACAATGCATCATGTATAGCCTTTGCAAATGGATGATTGTCTCCTCCCTTTACTTGACTGTCAAATGCAGGACAGTATAGAGTTTGTAT
The DNA here is from genome assembly GCF_040308045.1 of Proteiniborus sp. NCBI lineage: Bacteria > Bacillati > Bacillota > Clostridia > Eubacteriales > Proteiniborus > Proteiniborus sp. Next base: position 118,765 of record NZ_JAWRHZ010000041.1, on the reverse strand, counting down.
TCCTGCTACATCCTTCTTATTATGTGAGTTAAAGTGAACACTAATAAATGCATCTGCTTCGTTTCTATTTGCAATGCCTGCTCTTTCATAAAGTTCTATAAACTCATCCTTATCTCTAGTTAATATTGTTCTAAATCCAAGCTCTCTAAGCTTTTTATCAAGTTTAAGTGCAACTTTCAAATTTAAATCTTTCTCTTTAATCTTAGAGTTAGGTGCAATAGTTCCTGGGTCTTTTCCTCCATGTCCTGCATCAATTACAATAAGCTTAGATCCATTATTTTCTTCTAATTTATTAAAGGATATCTTGATTGTGTCATCTACTAAGTCTGAAAGTACTTCATATTCTATATTCTTATTAAATTTAAATGAAATTATTTTATAGTTTTCATCTTCATCTACAGTAATATTTGAAATATTATCGTCATCTACTGTCATTATACCTTTTTCTAATTCTACATCATCTTTATCTATTTTTATTTCCATTCGCCTACTACTTTCATTATAGTTAATAGAATACTTCGTTTCTTCCTCTGCAAATACTTTGATTAAACCGCCATTTTCATATTCGTTTGAATAAGAAATATTACTAAAATCTCCCTCGTCTACAAAGATATTTATTGTGTTTTTCTTTGTCTCCATCATAATGTTAGGAATTTCTTTATCTCCACAAATATCGAGGACTACTCTTACTATGTTATCATGGTTATTATATGTGCCATCAGGATTAAACTGTGATGAACGTACTCTTTTAATGAATTTAGTATTTACATCTAATTCTAAACTATTTGTCCACAATTTTGAATCTAAAATATCAATAACTACTCTATTGGGATTAGAGAGTGTAAACATGTTATATTTAAATTCATCTGAGTTTTTTATAACTATAGCTTCTCTTCCTCTTACTTCTTTTAGACTAATATCTTGTACATTGTTTAGAAAAGAAATAGTAGCTTGCTTATGGTCATCTGAAGAATTTATGCTATATCCGATTTGTCTATCTAAATCTATTACTACCCTAACTGTTAACGGATTATTAGAAAACTGAGCCATTCTTACACTTTTTACTGGAAACTTGTCTACTTTTATGTTAACAGTTCCATTAGAACCTACAATAGACTTATCGCTAATATTCAATTTACTGTCATGGACATCTATAATCAATCTATCTGGCTCTATAAGAAAGTCTTCGCTATACTCTATTTTTCCAGTAGTATTTAGAACAATCTTTGGTTTATCTCCTAAAGAATTTTCTACGGAAATGTCTGTTATTTCATTTACAGGATTAGTTATAATACCTGTTTGTGTTTCTTGATCCCAATCGACTCTACATCCTAAAACCTCTGACACAAACCTTAACGGAACCATAATTCTTGAATCGTTTACTGATATTGCTGGTACTCCGTACGGTATTTCCTTTTTCTCACCGTTTACTGTCACTATAGGACTGTTTAGCTTCAAAATGACTTCCTGATTTGACGTTTTTAATATAGCTTCTTTGCTTTGCTGATTCCAATCAACTTGAGCACCAAGATGGTTTCCGATAGATCTTATTGGTACTAGTATTCTCTCGTTAATAACAATTGGAGGTATGTCAGTTTCAATAGGTTTTCCGTCAAAAACTACATTGGCAGTCATAACACTAAATTTCTTCCCATTAATACTGACTTTTATGGAATTTTGCGAGCCAGCTAATGTACTAGCACCTATTCCCATCAACATAACAAACACTAAAAAAGCTGCAATTAATTTCTTCATATCTTACCCCCTAAATCCTCATAAATATTTTGTCATTATGTATACTTTCACAAATCTAATTCCGCATATATCTACAATTTTCACAGCTGTGTATAGTATATATATATCATTACACGAAATATTATGTCAATCGATTTGGGATTTTGTAATAATCTTTTAATATAGAGAAAAAATACTTTACCTAACAATAGTAAGAAGCTTAAATAAAATACTAAACGAACATTTGCAGGATATGACTATAATTCTTAGCGAACGCAAATTAAAAATCCGTTAAGTAACTTGCATGTTTAAGCGAAGCGAGTTTGCAAGTTATAGGATTTTTAATTGGAGTGAGCTATAGAATTATTCATATCCGATTATGACCTAACCCGATTCATGAAGTGAATCGATGGTAGGTCAAATGCAAAGGGCATCAAATTTATGTGAGCGTAGCGAACAAATAAATTTGTATAGCCCTACTGCTAACCGTGAGTGTGTATTTTATTTAAGCTTCTTTATACTCATATCACTTTATATAATTCATCGCTATCAGGTGAATCAATTTCTTTTAATTCTCCATCAATTTCAGCTAAAATACCTCTTTCTGTTATTTCACCTATTACTGTTGATTTTACACCATTTTGTAAAAGTTCATTTTGAATTTTGTGGACTTTTTCAGCAGGTGAAACTACTACTAAACTACCACTAGATATTAGTCTATAGGGATTTATACCTAATGCTTCACAAATTTTTCTGGTAGATTCTTTTAATGGTATGGCTTCAATATTTATCTTAACTCCTTTTTTTGTTGCAATAGCAGTTTCCCAAACAGCTCCAAGTACTCCTCCTTCAGTAATATCATGCATATATGGAACTCCTATGAGTCCACATATTTTTCCTTCTAGCACAACACTTATATCTTTACCTAATAACTTTCCTTCGTCTATAAGCTCTTGAGAAATTAAATCCTGTAACTTTTTCTCAAGTTCATTAGCTATAATGGCTGTTCCTTCAATTCCAGCAGTTTTAGTAATTAATATTTTATCTCCTATCTTAGCATTTTCAGGTCTTAACATGTTTTTCTTTAGTTGAATTCCTAAAACAGTTGTTGAAACTACTATTCTATTTACTGCATCTGTAATTTCAGTGTGTCCTCCAATTATTTCTACATTTAACTCCGAAGCTGTTTTATTTGCATCTTCCATAATTTTTTTAATATCCTCTTCTGAGCTGCTAGGAGGAACTAATATAGTCATAAGTAGTCCTACAGGCTCTGCTCCATTAGATGCTACATCGTTGCATGAAATGTGTACAGCCAATTCTCCTAAATCTTGTGTTGCTCCTGTAATAGGATCAGTAGATACTACACATACATTATCTCCAAAATCTAATACAGCGCAATCTTTCCCAATTCCTGCTCTGGTGAGTACTTCATTCCTTTGAAAACTAATATTAGAAAAAATAATTTTCTCTAGTACCTCATTAGGTAATTTCCCTATTTTCATCAATTATTGCCCCCTTTATAAAACTCTAAACATTCCTCTACTGTCATTATTTTGTGATCTGAAATTATTCTTAATATAGTTATATCTTCAGGCATTATATCGTGAAATATCATAACTTCTGCATCATATCTTTTTCCCTTGTCACGCCTAATTACTAGATTATCATTAAAGCTTAGCGATGTAATCCAATATTCTTTTATAGCTTTCTTTCCTTCTCTGTCTAAATACTTTTGAGCCATTTCAAATGATTTAGTATTCTGTAATATAAATGGTTCATATATCATATTTACTAGATTTTCATTTGCAACCCAGCATTTGTCTTTGTCTATTTTTAATGCCAATATAACTGTATGGGAATGCCAAGAATGGCTACTCTTGTAGTTTAAACTTGCAAATATAGCTTTTTCTCTTTTTACCCAGTCTGGTATATTACTTGGTTTAAGCAAACTGATATATTTGTGAAAATCCAAATACATAGTGCAATAAGTGGTTTTATCATCATATTTAATTCCCTTTTTTAATATGTTGTTAAGATCAGTAACACACGCTACATGATAGACAACCTTTGTATCATTGTAATCAGGAAAAAATACTATGTTATCACCTTCTTTTAAAATATTCTCTCATTATTATAGAATAGCACATTTTTACATAAAACTAAATCTATAAAAAATAATACCTATGATAATTGGGCAAAATAAAATATATTAAGGCTCTTAACATATAGGTAATTTTAAAAAAGGAGGCATTTAAAAATGAGTATAAACTGCTCTGAGAAATGTATTTATGAGAACGAAGGCATATGTACACTAAATCGAATAATAATTTCATCAGGAAACATATCTTCTGGCTGCCCTTATTTTAAAGATAAAAATGAATCACAAAAAAATATACATAATAGTATAAAATAAAAAAGTTACTATAATATTATTCTACTTATATCCTTAAACTATTCAGTGTTTTAAAAATTCATAAGAAATTACAGAAGGATGAATCTTTTCACAGAATAAAAAACAGCGATGAAATCATCGCTGTTTTTTTATTCTTTTAGTGTTCTAAGATATATGCCCACTTGTATTCAGTATCGCAACCAACTGCAAATCTTTCAATACCTTTAACATAATCTCTTTGCACATATATTCTTGCTGGATGGAACAATGGGTATATTGGAAGATCTCTTGCTAATAGCTTTTCAGCTTCTAGCATAGCATCGATTCTCTCGTCTCCTTCACCTTCCATAGCTTTCTTAATGTATGCATCATAATCTGGATTTGAATAATATGCATCATTATTTCCGCCATTTGTTACAAATAAATCCATAAATGTCATAGCATCGTTGTAGTCTCCACTCCAACCAGCTATACTTATTGAATAGTCTTTCTTGTTATATCTTTCAAGACGCATAGCAAATGACATTTGTTCTATTTGAAGCTCTACTCCTAGAGTATCTTTCCACATTTGTTGGAAAGCTTGGCTTGTTCTGCTCCACCATGTTCCTTCACCTGCTACAATTGAAGCGTGTTTTTGGAACTCTTCTTTAGTTATTCCAAGTTCCTCTAATCCTTTTTCAAAATGCTCTTTAGCTTTTGCTGCATCATAAGGGAATAGTATGTCTCCACGGTTATCAGCAAAGTCTTTTCCATCTTTTCCTGCTAATAATGGTGGTGTCAATCCACCTGCTACTAAAGAACCATCTGCTAATACATTGTCAACATATGATTTTCTATCTGCTGCATAAGCAAATGCTTGCCTTATATTTAGGTTGCTGAAGTATTTATCTTCCATGTTAAATTGTAGATACCAAGTTGTAGCATCTGCTGCTGAACCAAACTCTGGTGAATCTTGATATTTACTTAAGAATTCTGATGGTACTCCTGTTACGTCAAGTCCACCAGTTTCATAAAGGTTGATTCTAGTGTTATTGTCAGTAATCATATCGCCTTCGATTCTTTCAAGCTTAACTGAATCTGCATCCCAGTAATTTGGGTTTTTAGCTAGGTTCAATTTTTGTTCTTTATCCCAAAGCTCAATCACAAATGGTCCACTGTAAACCATTTTATCTGGTGCTGAAGCAAATTCTTCACCAAAGGCTTCTACAGCTGCTTTTTGTGCAGGTATATAAGTGATAAATGATGTTAAGCTTAGGAAGAATGGAGTTGGTCTCACTAATTCAACTTGTAGTGTCTTTTCATCTACTGCCTTGATACCTACTTCATTTTTATCTGTTATCTCGCCCAAATTAAATTTTTCTGCATTCTTAATGTGATAAAATTGGTACGCATATTCTGCTGCTACTTCTGGGTCAATTGCCCTAAACCATGCATATTCGAAGTCATATGCAGTTATTGGTGTACCATCTGACCATTTAGCATCCTTTAATTTAAATGTATATGTTAATTCATCTTCACTAATTGTCCAGTCTTCTGCTAATCCTGAACCTTTTGGAGTACTTCCATCTGGTTGAGTTCTTACTAAGCCATCATATACAGCATTTATAATCCAAAATGATACTTGGTCTGTTGTTGTTTGTGGATCTAGATCTGGTGGTTCTGAACCCCAGTTTACTTTTAACACTTGCTCTGCTGCTAGCTTTTCACCAGGCTCTGGACCAGGAGCATTAGTTTCACTTGGTCCATTTTTAGTGCATCCAACAAGACTTAGTGATAAAACCATCACTAAAACTATTGTCAAAGCTAAAAACTTTTTCATTATGCTTTCCCCCTTAAATTTGCATTTTATTTATAACAAAATATTTTTTACCTTATTATGTTAAATAATCACCTCCTAGCAATTTAGAATTCATATATTTATTAAATATTCAATATATTTAAAAAATTTCCTTCTTGTAATGTTAATATTACAAAAATGTAATATTTGCTTCCGTTAATTACGATAAAGCAATTAATTTAATGTAATATTAACTTTTCATTATAACTTATGAGTTTCTGAATAACTATTTTATTAATTCCAAGAAAGTTTCAATATATTTACTTTAGTTGTAATTACTTATTATTTAAATTATATTTAATATAATAGCTGAAGATGAATAAAAAAAAATAGCGATGAAATTCATCGCTATTTTTTATACATCTTAATGTTCTAATATATATGCCCACTTGTACTCAGTGTCACAACCAACTGCATATCTAGCAACACCCTTAACATAGTCTCTTTGAACATATACTCTTGCAGGATGGAATAAAGGATATATTGGAAGATCGTTAGCTAAATAGTTTTCAGCTTCTAACATAGCATCGATTCTTTCGTCGCCTTTCCCTTCCATGGCTTTCTTAATAGCTGCATCATAATCAGCATTTGAATAGTATGCATCATTGTTTCCACCATCAGTTATGAATATATCCATGAATGTCATTGGGTCGTTATAGTCTCCTCCCCAACCAGCTATAGTTACTGTGTAGTCTTTATTATCATATCTTTCTAGACGCATAGCAAATGTTACTACTTCAATTTGAAGTTCTACTCCTAGAGTATCTTTCCACATTTGTTGGAATGCTTGGCCTGTTCTACTCCACCATGTTCCTTCGCCTGACAATATAGATGCATGTTTTTCGAACTCTTCTTTAGTTATTCCTAACTCTTGTAATCCCTTTTCAAAATATTCTTTTGCTTTTTCTTTATCATATGGGAATAATAAGTCTCCGCGGTTTTCAGCAAAGTCTTTTCCATCTTTTCCTGCTAGTAGTGGTGGTGTTAATCCTCCTGCTACTAAAGAACCATCTGCTAATACATTGTCAACATAAGCTTTTCTATCTGACGCATAAGCAAAAGCTTTTCTTATATTAATGTTGCTAAAATATTTATCTTCAGTATTGAATTGTAAATACCAAGTTGTTGCATTTGCTGCTGAACCAAATTCTGGTGTATCTTTGTATTTAGTAATGAATTCTGAAGGTACTGCTGTTGTGTCAAGTTCACCAGTATCATAAAGATTGATTCTAGTATTGTTGTCTGTAATCATATCTCCTTCAATTCTTTCAAGCTTAACTGAATCTGCATCCCAATAATTTGGGTTCTTAGCTAAGTTTAGTTTTTGTTCTTTATCCCATGTATCAATTATGAATGGTCCACTATAAACCATTTTATCTGGTGCTGAAGCAAATTCTTCACCATAAGCTTCTACGGCCGCTTTTTGTGCAGGTATATAAGTGATAAATGATGTTAAGCTTAGGAAGAATGGAGTTGGTCTCACTAGCTCAACTTGTAGTGTTTTTTCATCTACTGCCTTGATACCTACTTCATTTTTATCTGTAATTTCGCCTGTGTTGAATGCCTCAGCATTTTTAATGTGATAGAATTGGTATGCATATTCAGATGCTACTTCTGGGTCAATTGCTCTAAACCATGCATATTCAAAATCATACGCAGTTACTGGTGTGCCATCTGACCATTTAGCATCTCTTATTTTAAATGTATAAGTTAATTCATCATCACTAATTGTCCAGTCTTCTGCTAATCCTGAACCTTTTTCAACGCTTCCATCTGGTTGCAGTCTTACTAAACCATCATATACTGCATTAATAATCCAGAATGAAACTTGGTCTGTTGTTGTTTGTGGATCTACATCTGGTGGATCTGAACCCCAGTTTACTCTCAATACTTGCTCTGCTGCTAGTTTTTCTTCTCCTTGAGAAGCATACCCTGCAGTATTATTATCTTTTGTTCCTTGATCAGCTGGTTCAGTTTTACCACAGCCAGCTAAGCCAAGAGTTAGCACCATCATAAGCACTAAAACTAATGCTACCCATTTGTTCTTTCTCATAATTTTCTCCTCCCTTTTTGTTAAAAGTTTAATGTTTTTATATGAAAATTGTTTTTTCAAAATTTTTAAGGAGAATCTTGTTTAAAACTAGATTATCTCCTTAAAACTAAGAAATACAATATTCATTCTTATGTGAATTGAAAAACTACTTCACCATGTGACATGCAACAAAATGTCCTGGCCTAACCTCTTTTAATTCTGGAGCATTTTTTCTACATACATCTTGAACTAGCCTGCATCTACCTTGGAACTTGCACCCTGGTGCTGGATTTATAGGGCTTGGTACATCACCTTCAAGCATTATTCTCTTTCTATTCTTTTCAACTTCAGGATCTGGTATTGGAACAGCTGATAACAATGCCTGTGTATAAGGGTGGAGAGGATGCTCGTAAAGTTCATGACTACTTGCAAGCTCCACTATTGCTCCTAAATACATAACTGCTATTCTATCGGAAATATGCTTAACCATACTCAAATCATGCGCAATAAACAAATAAGTTAGTCCAAATTCATTTTGCAAATCTTCAAGTAGATTTACTACCTGAGCTTGAATAGAAACGTCAAGAGCAGAAATAGGTTCGTCACAAACTATAAATTTAGGTTCAACTGCAAGTGCCCTAGCTATTCCTATACGTTGTCTTTGTCCACCACTAAATTCATGTGGATATCTGTTAGCATGCTCTCTTCTTAAACCAACTAATTCTAGTAAATTATAAATTCTTTTTTGCCTTTCCTGTCCCTTATGAAGTCCATGGATATCAATTCCTTCTCCAATAATATCTGTAACTGTCATTCTAGGGTTAAGAGAAGCATATGGGTCTTGGAATATCATTTGAGCAGCTCTAGTAAATTGCTTCTTTTCTGTCTTGCTAAGTCTGCCAACATCCATTCCGTCAAAGATAATTTCTCCATCTGTTATATCATATAGACCAACTATAGTCCTTCCTGCAGTAGATTTTCCACAGCCTGATTCGCCAACTAGTCCTAATGTTTCTCCTTCTTTTATGCTGAAGCTTATTCCATCTACAGCTTTTAAGTTCAATCCTCTTCCGACATTGAAATGTTTTTTTAGATTTCTAACTTCTATTAAAGTTTTTTTCTCATCCATAATGACTACCTCCTCCCCTCTGTAACAGGATTTTTAACTTTAGGTGCATTTTCATGTTGAAGCCAGCAATGCACATAGTGAGTGTCATTTAAATTGCTTTTTTCTGGATGATTGTCCTTACAAACTTTCATAGCATAATCACATCTAGCAGCAAATGGACAACCTTTAGGTGGAGCAAATAAATCTGGAGGAGTTCCATCAATTGGTATAAGTCTCTCCTTTTGGCCTATATCTAATCTTGGTACTGATTTCAAAAGGCCCCATGTATATGGATGTTGAGGATTGTGGAATATTTCTTCTGCTGCTCCACTCTCAACTATAATACCTGCATACATAACTGCTATTCTATCTGCTACTTTAGCAACAACTCCAAGGTCGTGAGTTATTAGTATAATAGATGTATTAAGCTTATTTTGTAATTCTTGCATCAGCTCCATTATTTGAGCTTGGATAGTTACGTCTAATGCAGTTGTAGGTTCGTCTGCAATCAATAATTTTGGATTACATGCAAGTGCAATTGCAATCATCGCTCTTTGTCTCATACCCCCACTGAATTCATGTGGGTATTGCTCAACACGTTTTTCAGGAGTTGGCATACCAACTAATCTTAGCATTTCTATGGCTCTTTCTTTTGCCTCTGTTTTGGTCATTTTTTGATGCTTTATAAGTCCTTCCATTATCTGCTTGCCAACTCTCATAGTTGGGTTTAAAGAAGTCATAGGATCTTGGAAAATCATACTTATTTCTTTACCTCTAACTGCTTCCATTTCTCTATCTGTAAGCTTTGCCAAATCTCTTCCTTCAAAATATATATTCCCACCTTTTATCCTTCCAGGGGGCATTGGAATAAGCTGCATAACTGTTTGTGCAGTAACTGATTTTCCACAGCCTGATTCTCCTACTATGGCTAAGGTTTCACCCTTTTTTACATGAAATGTTGTTCCCCTAACTGCTTGAACTTCTCCAGCATAAGTATCAAAGGATACAGTCAAATCTCTAACATCTAATAAAATATTATCTTTCATTTCCAATTTTTCTCCCCCCTTACTTTCTAAGTCTTGGGTCTAATGAATCTCTTAGACCGTCGCCTAAAATATTAAATGCAAGCATTGTTATACATATAAGAAGTGCTGGAAAAAACATTTGATAAGGTTTTATTAATAGCATCAATGTTCCTTCGTTTGCTAAACTTCCCCAGCTTGCAAGAGGTGGTTGAATACCAAGTCCAATATAACTTAGAAAAGCCTCAGTAAATATAGCACCAGGAACTTGGAATGTAAGATTGATAATAATAGGGCCCATTGCATTTGGAATCAAGTGCTGAGTTATAATTCTAGATGTATCAGCTCCTAAGGTTTTAGCAGCTAAAACATATTCCATTTGTTTTAGTTGTAATACCTGCCCTCTAACTAGTCTTGCCATACCTCCCCATCCAGAAATGGATATGGCAATGATTATGGTTTTCAAACCTGTACCCATAACAACCATTAAAAGGATTACCCATAATAGCTGTGGGATAGAATATATGATTTCAACAATACGCATCATAATAATATCTACATATCCACCTAAATAACCGGATATTCCACCGTAAATAATCCCTATTGTAACGTTAATAACTGCAGATACTAGACCTATGAAAAGTGAAACTTTTGCACCTTCCCAGCATCTAACAAATATATCTCTTCCTAAAGCATCAGTTCCAAACCAGTGCACAGAATTTGGCTCTTTGTTAATAACAGTAAAATCTTGCTCATCATAGGTAAATTCGCTTATAATTGGGCCAACGAAAGCCATGGCAACTACTAACATAAGTACTATTAGTGAAATAATAGCTAACTTGTTTTCTTTAAGTCTTCTCCATGCATCTGCCCAATATGTCAAGCTAGGCCTAATTATTGCATCTGCACTTTCTAAGTCCTTACCTACTACTTCAAACATATCTTTATCTATACTAACCTGTGCCATTACATTCCCCCCTTTTAATCAAATCTTATTCTTGGATCAATAAATCCATAAACAATATCAATTACATACATCATAATTACTAGAATAATTGCATAGAATATTGTTGTTCCCATAATCAATGTATAGTCACTTTGCTGAATACTTTGAACATAATATTTTCCCATGCCAGGAATAGCAAATATTGATTCAACAACGAATGAACCTGTTACAATACCTGCAACGCTAACACCGACAATTGTAACTACTGGTAATATGGCATTCCTAATTGTATGCTTCCATGTTACTACATTTCTTGAAAGACCTTTTGCTTTTGCTGTTCTTATATAATCTTGGTTTAGAACATCAAGCATACTAGTTCTCATCATTCTAGCAATATAAGCAATCATACCAAAACCTAAAGCAGCAACTGGTAATACATAGTGCTTCCATTCTCCCCACCTAGCTACAGGTAACCATTGGAGCTTTGCACCAAACCAGTATTGGAATAAAGCTGCAAAAACGAATCCAGGTACAGAAACCCCTATAACTGCAAGGAAAATAATGAAATAGTCAAAAGCTTTACCTCTGTGTAAAGCCGCAATTATACCGAATGTAATTCCTAAACCAGCTCCTACTAATGTTGCCAATAATCCGAGTTTAGCTGATACAGGGAATGATGTTTTTAGCATTTCGTTTACAGTTCTTGTCTTGTACTTCATTGAATCTCCTAAATCACCCTTAAGAAGATTTTGAAGATATTTTCCATACTGAACGATAAGAGGCTGGTCTAAGCCATACTTTCTCTTTAAGTTTTCCATGATTTGTGGTTGAATTTTCTTCTCATTAGTAAATGGATCTCCAGGTATTGAATGCATTAAGAAAAAAGTAATAGTTATGATTACCCAGATTGTTAATAAGGCTATAATACCCCTTTTTAAAGTATACCTTAACATGAATACACCTCCAAAATTCTTTTTTGAAACCAAAAATAAGTTAAAATCCTATCCCCCCCTTATCAATTAATTGAAATTGAAAAATAAAAAGCTAGAACAAAAACCCGTTTCTGAAGCCTTCGAAATCTTAGAAAGATACTTTAGGATAAGTAAAAATGAAATGCACTTGCCAATTGTCAGAACTTTTAAAACTTTTACTTATGATACATCATATCCATTAACTTTTCAATTAAATAAAGTTAAATAAGATGTTAATAAAATGTAACAACCTTGTGTTTATGCGGTTTTCTAAGGTTCATTTTTAAAAAATGGCTATTTTTGTATATACAAAGGCTATAGCTATAAACAAATTTTTGTTATATTATTTTAAGTTTTCTAAGCAGTACATACCCCTTTATTTATTAAAAAAAATTAATAATTATTTTTAATAAATAAAAAAACCATATATTGGTTTTTTTATAAAGAATAATTGATTCTATATAATTTTAATAACAGAATCGCTTATTTGGCTCAAAATGCCAATATGATAGCTTGTCTATAAGAAAACATTATACTTATAAATAGGATTTTATGCAACTATTTTTTTATTTAATCAAAAAGAAAATGCAGGAATCGTTTTAATATCCTGCATTTTCTGCTAAAACTTAGAAATATTACTTAATTATCTCCAGAAAATCTTCTTCAGTAATTATTTTTATACCTAGTTGTCTTGCTTTGTCCTCCTTAGAACCTGCATCTGCTCCTACAATAACATAATCTGTTTTTTTACTTACGCTTCCAGAAGCCTTTCCCCCCATTTTCTTGACTATGGATTCGGCTTGACTTCTGCTTATACCTTCAATGGTACCTGTTATCACTACTGTTTTCCCAGTAAATATAGTTTCTTCTTCTATTTCCTCATGCTCATATCTAATATTGATTCCTTCTGATAATAATTGTCTTATACTATCTAGTATCTTCTCATCATGAAAGAATTCAATAATACTATTAGCTACTATATCTCCAATATCAGGTATATTTATTAGCTGCTCATAGTTCGCTTCCATTAGTTTTTCTAAAGATTTAAATTCATCAGCAAGGTCAGCTGCAGTTTTTTTCCCTACATTAGGTATTCCAAGAGCATAAATGAATGAATCTAATGTACAATCTTTGCTCTTCTCAATTGCATCTAAAAGATTCTGGGCCTTTTTAGGTCCAAATCTTTCTAGACTTATTATATCTTCAAGTTTAAGCTCATACAGCTGAGGAATATCTTTTAAGTGAATCTCCTCAAATAACTGTGCAGCAGTTTTCTCGCTAAAGCCTTCTATGTTCATAGCATCCCTACTAGCATAATGTACTAGTCTTGAAACTAGCTGTGGCTTACAGGAAAGAGAATTAGGACAAAATATATGTACTCCATCTTGGACAAGCTCACTATCGCATGAAGGACATTTTTCAGGCTTTGATATTTCTTCTATATCTTCGCAGCTATCTTCTACTGTTCCCATTATCTCTGGTATTACATCATTTGATCTTCTTATCCATACTCTGCAACCTAAGGCAACCTTTTTCCTTTGTATATCATCCCAATTATTAAGAGTAGCTCTTTTTACTGTAACTCCTCCTATATCAATAGGCTCAAGAAGTGCTGTAGGAGTGACCTTCCCAGTCCTACCCACATTCCATTCTATGTCTAGAAGCTTTGTAGTTACTTCTTCTGCTTCAAATTTATATGCAATAGCCCATCTAGGAAATTTTTGTGTATATCCTAAAGCTTCCCTAGTTTTCATATCATTAATTTTTATTACTAATCCATCAGTAAGTATATCTAAACCTTTTCTATCTTCTTTAACCCTCTCAATTTCTTCTATAACTTCCTCTATGTTATTAAGTAATTTAAAGTAATCATTAACTGGGAACCGATTTGCTTTAAGAAACTCAATCATTTCAGAATGAGTATTAAAATTAAGACTTTCTGTGTACCCTACATTATAAAAATAAGCTATTAGATTTCTTTCGGCTGTAACCTTTGGATCAAGATTTCTTAAAGCACCTGCCGCAGCATTTCTTGCATTTTTAAGAGGCTCTACTGCTGTTTCATTATATTTTTCAAGAGCAGATAGTGGCATTAATCCTTCTCCTTGTACTTCTATAATGCCTTTGTGCTTTATACTTAAAGGTATGGACTTTATAGTTTTAAGTTGTGGCAATATAGCCTCTCCTATGGTCCCATTGCCTCTAGTAGCACCCTGTACTAGTTTCCCATCTTTATAAGTTAGATTAATAGTTAAGCCATCAAACTTTAACTCCATTACATAGATTGGTTGAGGTAGCTTTTCACTATGTTCTAGATTATACTGTTCAATCAATCTCCTTACTCTTTGGTCCCAGTTTCTAAGTTCTCCAAAGCTTTGGCTCTTATCTAAACTCCATAGGCTACCTAAATGTCTGTGTTTTTCAAATTTTTCTAATGGGGTCCCCCCTACTCTTTGAGTAGGTGAATCTGGTAATATAATGCCAGTTTCTCTTTCAAGTCTTAATAATTCGTCATAAAGTGCATCATATTCCTTATCACTGACCTTAGGACAATCTAATGTATAATAATAGTAGCTAAGCTTATTTAGAGTATCAACTAATTCCTTTATTCTATCTCTGTTATCCAATAGATTCACCTTCCTTAACCAATTACTTCTATAGGCGCAAATGAAAGCATCAGTTTCTTTATTCCTTGACTATTAAATGCAATTGTTATTTCCTTGTCATTTTCTAATTCTTTAACCTGCACTACTGTACCTACTCCCCAAGCTTTGTGATTAACTTTCATCCCAGGTTTAATATCTTTACTTGGATTATTAGGACTCTTTCTAGTGTTTTCTATAGTATATCCAGTAAAATATTTTGGAGACATACTAGTGTTTATCTTAGTAGAAAATGTAGATGTAGTACTTGCTCTACTTTCGTTTAAGTCCTCAATTAATTCCTCTGGTATTTCCCTTAAAAATCTTGACATAGAATTAACACCTGTTTTTCCGTAAAGCATACGGCTAAAGGCACGAGTCATAAATAACATTTCTTCTGCCCTTGTAATGCCTACATAGCAAAGTCTTCTTTCCTCTTCCATATCGTCCTCGCTGAAATATGCTCTAGAAGTTGGAAACAAGCTTTCTTCCATTCCAGTCATAAATACTACTGGAAATTCAAGCCCCTTTGCACTATGAAGAGTCATCATTGTAACTGTATCTCTGTCAGTTTCATCTGTCTTATCTAAATCAGAAAGAAGTGAGATATTTGCAAGAAATTCCTCAAGTGTTTTGTCTTCACTAGTTTCTTCAAAATTTACAGCTACAGACAGGAACTCTTTAATATTTTCTATTCTTGATTCTGCTTGAACACTTTCCTCTTGTTGTATTTCCTCAATATATCCTATGGAATCTATAAGATTTTCTATTAGCTCAGTTACAGTAAATAGCTCCTTCATAGCCATAAACTTCCTTATTAATGAAGAAAAGCTGTTTAAGCTTTCTTTAGCTCTTTGAGTAAGCCCTGGAACCTCTTCACATTCTAGCATTGCCCCGAATATACTATCTCCTTTTTCAATGCTATATTGCTCTAGCCTATCTAAGGATGTCTTTCCTATTCCCCTTTTCGGTACATTTATTATTCTCTTAAAAGCATAGTTATCTACTGGATTTTGAATTAATCTTAAATAAGCTATGATGTCCTTTATTTCTTTTCTATCGTAGAATTTGTGTCCACCTACAATTTTATAAGGTATATTAGCTTTTAAAAAAGCTTCCTCTATTACACGTGACTGTGCATTGGTTCTATATAAAATCGCAAAATCTGATAATTTTCTATCTTCTTTACTAGATAATTCATTTATTTTATCTACTATAAAGTTGGCTTCCTCATGTTCATTGGCTCCACTAAAAATCTTTATTTGACATCCTTCGTCGTTTGCAGTCCACAATCTTTTACTCTTTCTGCCTTCGTTGTTTTCTATTACTTGATTGGCAGCATCTAGTATTGTTTTTGTAGAGCGATAGTTCTGCTCTAATTTAACAACTTTTGCATTTAAATAATCCTTTTCAAAGTCTAGAATATTCCTAATGTCAGCACCGCGCCATCCGTAAATCGAGTTATGAACAACTATGCCTTGACACAAATATTGTCTAAAATTAGGTACGGAAATATCATAGACATATCCATCATATTCTTCAATTGAAACTTCTTTAACAATATCCTCTACTATTTTACCATCTTTGAAAGTGGCTATGCTCATTGATGGTTTGATATGAGAAGCTGGCATATAATAAAAGCTTTCGTCCTCAGTTAATCTTGCCCTTCTTACTATTTCTATTCCAGAATCTAATTCTTGAATACTCTTCCCATACTCATTAGTCTCATCATAATGAATTCTTTCAGTTTCAATTCTCCAAGTGTTTCTTTGTCCCTTCCTCACTGGAAAATCTGCCATTCTTGCTTTTTCCTCTAATTCATCACTAGATGTATTGAATGCGATCCTATGACTATGCCATCCTTTATCTATTCCTGTTATTCTTCCCCCAAAAAAAGTTAAGTTTACGAGTCTTCTTATAGAACTTCCACTAATTATTGCATTTTGTCTATGATGTGGATACTCTTCAAAAATTAGAAGGTCATTCATTAGTTTTAAGGAATTTCTTTCTGTATCTATTTCTTTAAATAATTCATCTATATGTTTTTGAGTCATTGAAATTCCTCTACCAACATCATGAAATACAGTAGTTGGTATTCCATATTTAAATGAATATAATTGCTCATAAAAAGCTGTTTCTTCTTTACTACTACATATCTTAAGAATCCAAGCTTTATCCCCATGCTCCTGATTTAATCTAACCATTAAACCATTTACAATTTCTCCTTCTCTACTTCTAACTCCTTGTGTTTGACCAATTCTGTAACCCTTTCCTTTTTTGTACATTAGATACACATAATATACTCCTGGTTGGGCATTTAACTTGCCAAACATAATGTGATTAGGGGTTGTCTTAATAACATTTCCCGTTTTAGTTTTAATTTTTATTATTGGTCCAGAATATTTTTTCTCTATCTTTTTTTCTACGATTCCTTCCAATACTTTTCCCCAGCCAGAAGGTGAGTAGACCTTTTGTCCCTCTAAAAGCTTTTCAATTGGTATATTCCCATTAGGTGTATTAACCATCATGCCTTGAAGAATGCACTGGTCATCATCGCCAACAACACAAACATTCTTATATTTTTTTGATAATAGATTAATAAGTATATACTGGGCTCTGTTCGTGTCCTGATACTCGTCTACTAAAATATATCTGAACTTATTTTGATAATACTCAAGTATGTCTGGGAATCTTCTAAATAGTTCTATAGTTTTATTAATTAAGTCATCAAAATCTAAAGCATTGTTTTCCTTAAGTTTTTTCTGATAAAGGCTATATATCTCACCTTTTTGTCTTTCTCTAAAATCTCCATAATTCTGATTTATGTAAGTATCTGGCTCTACTAAATTATCTTTTTGTGACCCTATAAATCCCATCATTGAAGCTGGCTCATACATTTTTTCACTTAAGTTTAATTCCTTTATACAGTCTTTTATTAAAGTTTTCTGATCTGTTGTATCGAAAATCACGAAATTCCTTCCATATCCTAACTTCTCAATGTCTCTTCTAAGTATTCTCACACATATTGAGTGAAATGTCCCTGCCCAAATATCTTCTGCTTCATCTCCAATTAACCTAGCAATTCTTTCCTTCATTTCATTTGCTGCCTTGTTCGTAAAAGTAAGGGCGAGTATATTATATGGCCTTATTCCTTTTTCCTCAATTATATATGCTATTCTATGAGTCAAAACCCTAGTCTTGCCTGAGCCTGCACCAGCAAGAACTAGTAGTGGTCCCTCTGTGGCTAATACCGCTTCTCTTTGTTTATCATTAAGTCCATCAAGAAAATTCATCGATAGGTTGCTCCTTTCATTTTCCTCTCTTCTCACTATTATATAGGAAAGAGTAAAATTATTGAAGGAGGAAATTATTAAAACCTTTTAACACAAAGAAAACCTCCTATAAAATCAAGTTCGATTTATAGAAGGTTTTCATTGACTAGGTGAATCTACATTACATCTTTAATAACTCTCATAGCATTCTTATAAAATATCTTATCTATTTCATCTTCTGTAAATTTATTATTCTTTAAACTATAAGCTAGTTTTCCTATTTCCCCTATATTGCTTATTTCTCCATTAGGATGACATCCATCAAAGTCAGAACCTAGTGCTATGACGTCTATTCCTCCAATATTTCTAATATGCTTAATATGCCTAACCATATCTTCTACTCTTGCAGTTTCGCTTTCTCCTAGGAAATTTCTTTCAAAGCATATACCCATTACTCCTCCATTTTCTGAAAGAGTTCTTATCATATCATCGGTAAGATTCCTAGAATGCTCCTTAACAGATCTTGCGTTAGAATGAGAAGCAATAAAGGGTTTTGAAGTTAAACTTGCAACATCATTCAAGCCTTTATCAGAAAGATGAGAAACATCTATTAGCATTCCAAGTCTATTCATCTCGTGTACAACTTCTTCTCCAAAGCTTGTTAGTCCCTTATCCTTATGCTCATAATTAGTGTTAGGAAAACCTATTTCGTTTGGAAAGTTCCATGTAAGAGTTATTGCTCTGACCCCTAGTCTATAAAAATTTCTTAAATTATGGAGGTTTCCTTTAATAACTCCTCCTTCTTCTATAGTAAGTACAGCAGACATTTTCCCTTCACTGTCATTTTTTAAAATCTCTTCATAATTAGTAGCTAAAGAAATATGAGTAGTATTCTTTTCTAATTCAATATAAAACTTATCTATCATTTCAAGGCATACTTCTAAAGGGTCTTTTTCTTCTTTTAAATCTACAAACATAGCAAAAAACTGAGCTAGAGAATTGGACTTTTTCATCTTTTTAATATCTATACTAAAATCATTTTCATACAGTTCTAAATTTTCTTTATCTTTCATAAGTCTCAATACAGTATCACAATGCATATCAATCGGTCTCATTTTTTTCAGTCCCTTCAAGGTTTATGTATAGGTTGTTTCTTATTCTTTGATTTAATGGAACATTCTTCGACTATTTATCTTTTTTCTTCTTTCTACTAAGAGAAATACCTCCAAACCCACTTATTATTGCTATATAGAAGCCAAAATCGTACCACCAGCCTGTGTTTACAGTCTCATAGACTCTGATACCATGTCTGAATATACTTACTATTAATGATATTGGAGCAATCCAACCGTGCCATATACCTGATAGAAAACCTGCTGGCTTGCTATTAGTATAGCTTCCATCTCCAGGTATACATCCAGATAGTAATACAGTCACTAACATAGTTAGAATACATAATACTAATACCTTCTTTTTCAAAAATATCTCCCCCTTAATTCTATTTTATCACATACTTTTTAGTCATAAAAATGTTTCTTAAAAGTAAATTAGGACTTGCCTACGAGTTATAAAAATGAGTTAGGAAAATAATCCTAACTCATCTTAAGTCACTGTCTTTTATTCACCATCTATAAATCTTTTAATAGCATCTTCTCTATATTCTTGAACAGTATCTGTTAATTTATAATCTGTTCCTTTAAGAACTTCCATGTACTCACTTAATTCTTCTAATAACAGGCTATTGTCTTTGTTCTCTATAGCAGTTAAATAGGATGTTTTTGCTTCTGATACCATAGTCTTTGTATCATATTCAAAAAGAGGAGTATTATTTAATCCATTGAATATGAAGTATACGTATTTTTCGTAAAGCTCTTTAACATCATTAAGCTTCACAGAATCTTTATATTCGTTTATAAACTTTTCTTGTGTCAATGCCCTATTTATCATGTCGTCCCAGCCAATAGTTAATGCTGCATCCTTTGCAGGAACTTTATCTGATTCTACTGACATAATATCAATATATTCCTTCATATCAGCTGTTACATAGGAGCTATATTTCTTTAAGAAGCTATAATCAATAATGGGAAAATGCATTCCTTCAGCAGTCTCTACTTTGTAGCCAAGACTCTTTGTTTCTGTTATTAAATCCTTTATATTTTCATCATTAATATCTTTTAATTCATTTAAATCCTCTACTGATTTTTTCAAATTAAAAAACTTTTCTGGCATTCCCTCTGCATAGTATTTACCTTCTATAGTAGTTAAATAATCTTTCTGAGCTTTTTCAATTATGTCTACCATCTGAGAAGCAGTTTCTTCGGAAACATTTGAAATATTTGTATCTACAAATTTAATAGCATCCGATAGATTGTCATTATCTTTTACTATTTCATTTAGCTCATTAACTAATCCTTTTTCATCTGCTTTCACATCTTCTTTTTGCTCTTGTTCTACTTTACTGCCATTATCTAAATTGTTACCATTTTTTTGCTTATCAACATTTGAACATCCCATTAGTACAGATAGTGATAACGCTATAACCACCATAGTTACTTTTTCCTTTGTCATTTATTTTCCTCCTAAAAATATAATCTATTTATTAGAAACAGTACTTAAATAGCATTATTCCTGTTTCCATATAAATATAGACTATATTTTCATATGAAAAGTTCCGTTTCAAGTTAAAAATTTTTTATTCTACATTCTCAACTTTGAACAAGCTGTAGAAATAATTCGCTTTATCAAAACTCCCAAAGATGTAATTATCTTTACATATCGAGTCTTTTGTTAAATTTCTACAAAACTTTTTAAATTGTTCACTAATAGTTTATTTTTAGAAAAGCACGATATACCTCTTCGTTTGTTGAAATTAAGTAATTTGTTTAAGAATTTTTTTAGCTTTAATTATACATAATAAAAAGAGCATTTGTTATTGGTAATTTTTTTACAGTTTACATTCAATATATTGGATGATAGAATATTAAACTGTGTTAACGTTTTCTAGCTTGATAACGTTAACATTGTTTTATAAGGTCTTATGTTACAAAAATTACTAAAGAATACTTACAGGAGGATTCAAAATGGGAAATACAAATAGAAAATCCGAATCATTTATTGAAAGATATTTTCAACTATCTAAATATGGTACAAATGTTAAGACTGAAATAGTAGCAGGTATAACTACATTTGTTACTATGGCATATGTTCTGCTAGTTATTCCAAGCCTTCTTAAAGCAGCAGGTATGAATTCAGCTGGTTTATTAGGAGATGAAGCTTCAACTTTAACAATTTTTAATGACCCAATTGTAGGTGCTTTATTTACAGCTACTTGTTTAATATCAGCTTATGGAACTCTTCAAATGGGGATATTTGCTAAACTACCTTTTGCTACAGCTCCAGGATTAGGACTTACTGCATTTTTTGCATACACTGTAGTAGTAGACTTAGGATATACATGGCAACAAGGTCTTGCAGCTGTTATGATTTCTGGTATCCTATTTATCATAATAACCGTAACATCAATAAGAGAGAAAATAATTGATGCTTTACCAGTGAACATAAGAACTGCAATAGGTGCAGGCGTTGGTTTATTTATAGCATTAGTCGGTTTAAAAAGTGGTGGCCTTATTGTTTCAAACCCTGCTAACCTAGTTGAGTTTGGAGACTTTACAAATCCAGGTGTATTGTTAACACTAATAGGTATAATAATAACAGCTATTCTTATGGCCAAAGATGTTAAAGGTGCAATGCTTATATCAATTATTATTACTACAATAATAGGTATACCAATGGGTATCACAAACATAGAAGGAATTAAATTATTTAGTGCTCCACCATCAATAGCTCCAACATTTATGAAATGGGATTTTACAGGATTATTAGGAAATGGAGAAGGTGGATTTGTAGGAGCTTTAATTAACATTGGTATGGTCGTTATGACAATTAGTTTTGTTGATTTATTTGACAATATTGGAACTCTTTTAGGAACTGCTCAAAGAGGAAATATGATTGAGCCAAATGGAAAAGTTAGAAATATGAACAGAGCTTTATTATCTGATTCTATTGCGACAACATTAAGTTCATTCTTTGGAACTACTACAACGTCAACTTATGTTGAGTCGACAGCAGGAATTGCTGCAGGAGGTAGAACTGGTCTTACATCAGTAGTAACAGGTGTATTATTCTTAGCTTCTTTATTCCTTTCAGGTGTAATCGGTATTGTACCTACTCAGGCAACTGCACCAGCACTTGTAATAGTTGGAGTGTTAATGATACAATCCGTAGTCAATATTGATTTTTCAGACTTTACAGAAGCTGTTCCTGCTTTCTTTACATTAGCAATAATGCCATTTACTTTCAGTATTGCAAACGGTGTTGCGGCAGGAATAATATTCTACCCAATTATGAAATTAGTTACAGGTAGACATAAGGAAGTAAATCCAATAATATATATATTAGCGATATTGTTTATAATAAGATTTGCATTATTGCCAAACTAGTAAATATAAAAAAGGTCCAATTATAGGCAACTACCATAAATTGGGCCTTTTTTGTATTTACACTTAATTTTTTTACTCACCACTCATTTTATATATTCTTACTCCACTAAAGAAGCCATAGTTCCTTAAAGATGCTGTTATTGTATCTCTAGAATGTGTTGCGCATATTAGGTCATCTTTACCATAATCAATAATTATTAATGTATGAAAAGGCCTACCATTGCTATTAAGCAACGATACTGCATCTCCTCTTTGTCCATAAGAAAACACTTTTTTAAATTTCAAGTTGTCTTTAAAGTAAGAACTATCAAAGTTTTTATAAGAAACAGCATTTTTAATCCAATAATGTCCAAATGCATCTGCTCCTCTCCAAGTTGAAGATATTTTGTTTACATCCCATAAATGATTTGATCTACAAAACCAGTTGTTAAAATTAGTTGCATTAGACCCTTTCATTGGTTTTCCTCCAGCATGCAGTGCTTGTGAAATAAAATTGGCACAATCCCCACCATTTCCTGCATAGCTTGGATACTTAGCTGTGTTATAGTTAAAGGCATAAGTTATTGCATATTCTCTAGCCTTGACTGGTGAGTAAGTGGAAAATGTCTTTGCTCCTTTTCTTGTCTTAATAGTATGACAATTTTTCATATTATCAATAAGAGAATATTCTTCTATATATGAATTTACTATATCAATATCAACACTTATATCATTCATAATCTCTAAGTAATGTCCTTTTAAAAATTGTAAATTCATTTGCCAATTGGAGATAGATGTTTCTTTGCCATACTTTTCAGTAATAAGGTTGGTAATATATTTCTCCTCATTCATCATGTTTCTATAGCTTTCAATTTCCTCTATATTCAAAATATCTTTATTACCTGAATCTGTTTTATTTACCGTATTGTTATTATACTTTTTTATAAGAACATATTTATAAAGCTTTTCAATATCATATGGTTTAACTTTTTTACCTTTTACCCTGCGAAGGATTTTATTATAAATTTGTTCTTTAGTTAATTTTTCATTTAATAATGATTCTTTTCTTATCCCTAATAGTGCGAATTTACTCCACATAGCAAAACTCCCTTCATTACTTTTCATTTATTTTATGCTATGAAAGAGTAAGTTGTTATTTCCTTGGTAATCAGTTACAAACCTTCCTAAACCAAATACTTTGAATATATACACTTACCATTTACTATAGTCATCACTACATTAAAATCATTATCTACGACAGTAAAATTAGCTTTTTTGCCTGCTTCTATGCTACCCTGAACATGATCTACACCAGCTATTCGTGCTGGAACTAAGGATGCCATATTGACTGCATCTAGCATACTAACTCCTACATGTTCATTCATGTTCTTTATAGCATTTATCAGTTTTAGTGTACTACCAGCAAGAGAACCATTTTCTATTCTAGCTACTCCATCTTTTACAAATACCTTTAGCTCACCAAGCATGTACTCACCATCTTCAAGTCCGCCTGCCATCATACAATCAGTTATTAAGCTTATATTTTCAGGACCTTTAGCTTTTAATACTATCTTTGTCACAGCAGGATGTACATGTATCATATCAGCTATTAACTCACAGCATATTCTATCATCTGACAAAACAGCACCAACTGTACCAGGCTCCCTATGATGAAGCCCTCTCATTCCATTAAATACATGCACTGCAATGTTAGCTCCTGCATCTACTGCAGCTATAACCTCTTTATAGGTTGCATTTGTATGCCCTATAGAAGGATTTATGTTTTTAGATTTTAAGTATTTTATCAGCTCTAAAGCTCCTTCTTTTTCAGGTGCTACTATTACAGTTTTTATACAAGAAGGGAATTTATTTATTAGTTCCTTAGTGTCATCAATGTCTATTCTTCTAATGTACTCAGAAGGATGAGCTCCCTTATATTTTTCAGTAATAAATGGGCCCTCTATATAAGCGCCTAATAGTTCTGCTCCTTCTACTCCTAATTTCATTGTCTGGTCAACATTTTTAACTGCAGAAGTTATTTTATCCCAAGGTGCTGTTACTGTAGTGGCTAAAAAGCCTGTTACTCCAATACTACCTAGGTATTTAGATATTTCATTTAATGAGTCATAGTTTGCGTCCATTGTATCATAGCCACTTGCGCCATGAATATGAGTGTCTATAAGTCCAGGCAATAGTTTATAGTTGCTTAAATCAATAGTTTCTATATCTTCAAAGATATTTTCTACTTTCACTTCTTCTATTATGCCATTGTTAATTAAGAAAACGCCGTTCTTTAGTATTCTATCCTTTAAGAAGGCTTCTCCTGATTTTATCAAATATCTCATATACTAATCCCCATTTAATTTATTATACTATCCTTACTTTTATAATTTACTTGATTAACTGTTGTATTAAATTATACCCTCCTAAAAGTCCAAGAAATAAACCTGCAACATTAAGAATTAACAAAAATTTATAGTTTTTTGTAATATTTTTTCTTCTTGTAATTGAATAAAGATTTTTGCCTGCAAGGTAAATTAATACAACTGTTGGATCATATCCTTTATAGTATAGAAATACAGCCAAACCAATAACCAATAATGATATACACATTTCAATTATCTTTATAGTTCTCATTCTTTTAATCATCATGTCTTTATCATTCATATTTTTAGCTTTCATCATTCTTCTCCTGTTTTTTAATATATCCTAATTTGTCTAGTATCAAATTGTATCCTTCTGCACCATAGTTTAATGCTCTATTAATCCTGCTTATGGTTGCAGTACTAGCTCCTGTCTTCTCTTCTATTTCATTATATGTTTTTTCCTGCCTTAATAGTTTTGCTACCTCTAGCCTCTGACTAATGGATTTGAGTTCAGTTATGGTACATATGTCTTCAAAAAATCTGTAACATTCTTCAATATTTTCAAGTTTCAATACAGCTTCAAACAATTCATCTATTTGCTTGTCCTTAATCTTTGGCCTATATTCCACAAAATCACCCCTTAACTAATTATGCAAAACGTTTTCTTATAACTATTGTATTATTAACTGAGAGTTTTTACAATATGTTAAGCAAAAAACAAACAGTAAGTAGATAAGTTATGTCTACTTACTGTTTATAATATATTTATAATTTAAAGGAAGACTTTTATTCTTCTCCAAGATAAGCTTTACGAACTCTATCATCATTTAGCAAATCTTTAGCGTTTCCTGAAAATGCAATATCTCCTGTTTCAATAACATATCCAATATCTGCTACCTGTAATGCTATATTTGCATTTTGCTCTACAAGTAATACTGTAAGTCCAATCTTTTTATTTAACTCTTTTATTGATGCAAATATTTCTTCTACTACAATTGGAGCTAATCCCATTGAAGGCTCGTCTAGCATTAATAGTTTTGGATCAGACATCATAGCCCTACCAATAGCAAGCATCTGCTGTTCTCCACCACTTAATGTTCCACCATATTGTTTAGTTCTTTCTTTAAGTCTTGGAAAGAGTTCATATACATATTGTAAGTCTTCTTCTATCTTCTGCTTGTCTTTTCTCAAATATGCACCCATCATTAAATTTTCTTCTACTGATAAGGCTGTGAATATTCTTCTTCCTTCTGGTACGTGGATTAGACCTTGTGCCACTATTTTTTCAGAATGCATGTTGCTTATCTCTTGTCCATTGTACTCAATGCTACCTTTGGACTTTACTAAATTTGATATGGCTCTTAGTGTTGTAGTTTTTCCAGCACCATTACTTCCTACAAGGGTAACTATTTGCCCTTGCTTAACTTCAAATGTAATACCTTTAAGTGCATGAATACCTCCATAATAAACTTCTAGGTCTTTTATAGTTAACATAGTTATTCTGCACCTCCCTTACCTAAGTAAGCTGTAATTACTTTTTCGTTTTTCTGTATTTCTTCAGGTAGACCTTCTGCTATTTTATTTCCATAATCCAATACCATTATTCTGTCAGAGATTCCCATAACCAGCTTCATATCATGCTCTATAACTAATATAGTATATCCTTTTTTACGAATTTTCTTTATAAGCTCTGTCATCTCAACCTTTTCACCTGTGTTCATACCTGCTGCAGGCTCATCGAGCAATAGAAGTTTTGGTTCAGATGCTAAAGCCCTAGCTATTTCAACTCTTCTTTGATGTCCATAAGGAAGACTTACTGCTATTTCATCTTTTAAATCAGTTAATTCGAGAAAGTCTAATATTTCTAACGCCTTTTCCTTTACGGCTTTTTCTTCCTTAATTACTTTTGGTGACTTTATTATAGCTCCAAACAAATTAGCCGATGTTCTACAGTATTGACCTACCATAACATTTTCTAATACAGTCATACTACTAAATAACCTTATATTTTGAAATGTTCTACCTATTCCTAGTTTAGTTATTTCATAAGGTTTAGATTTTTGAAGCTTTTCCCCCAAAAATTTTACTTCACCTTTTGTTGGCTCATATATTGCGGTCAAAAGATTAAAAAAGGTTGTTTTTCCTGCGCCATTTGGTCCAATTAGACTTACTATCTCTCCTTCATCTATATGGAAATCTACATTATTTACTGCTGTTAGCCCTCCAAAGGATTTTGTGATTCCTTTTGCTTCTAGTATTCTCATTTTTACCTGCACCTCCTTTTAAGCTAGCCATACTAATCATACCTTGTGGTCTTATAATCATCATTAGAACTAATAAGATTCCATATATTGCATAACGATAAGTTGAAATACTTCTTAATGCTTCAGGTAGTACTGCTAGTACAGTAGCTCCTGCTATAACTCCAGGTACGCTACCTACTCCTCCAAGAACCACCATAATCAATATAGTAACTGATTCATTGTAAGTGAAGTTGTCTGGATTTACATAGTGTATAAATGAAGCAAAGAAACCTCCTGCAAGTCCTGCTAAAGCTGCTCCTAATACAAATGCTAATATCTTTAAATAGGTAGGATTGATACCCATAGCCTCTGCTGCTACTTCGTCATCTCTAACAGCTATAAGTCCTCTTCCAAGTCTAGAATTTAAAAGTCTATTTGATATGAATATAGTCAATAATGCAAGTGCTAAAATTATATAGAAATATCCAATGTTGTTATTTATCACAAATCCAAAGATTGATGGTGAAGGAATACCTGGAATTCCTGCTGGTCCTCTTGTAAATGATGTCCAGTTTACAAGAACTAAACGAAGTATTTCTCCAAAACCTATTGTAGTGATTGCTAGATAGTCTCCTTTTAATCTAAGTGTAGGTATACCAAGCAATAGTCCAAATATACCTGCTATTAATGCACTAGCTAACAATGCTATCCAAAATGGAACTCTAAAATTAACTGTTAGTAAAGCTGTAGTATATGCACCTATAGCATAAAATGATGAGTGCCCCATAGATAACTGCCCTGCAAAACCAACTACAAAGTTCAAACTTAATGCTAGCACTATATAAAGTAAAACGATTACACTTGTTCTTAGTACATAAGGCTGACTAGAAACAAGAAGAGGCCATGCAATTATGGCAACAGTTAGTACTGTAGATAATATTCTTTTTGTCTTTTTGTCTAAGGTAAGGAATTTTTTTATGCCTAAGTCAAAGACCTTTGATAAAAGCTTAATGCCAACAAATAGTATTGCTGTATAAATGACTAGGTTCAGTAAAACCTTTGGTAAATTGCCCATTCTGTTTCCCCTCCTTATATCTTTTCTTTAATTGATTTTCCTAACAATCCGTCAGGTTTAACTAATAGAATTATTATTAAAATTACAAATGCTATTGCATCACGATATCCTGAAGAAATATATGCCGCGCCTAAACTTTCTGAAACTCCCATTATTATTCCACCTATCATAGCTCCTGGAATACTACCTATTCCTCCAATAACTGCAGCTATGAATGCTTTAAGTCCTGGAACAAATCCCATCATAGGGAAAACTGCTTTATAGTACATACCTACAAGAGCTCCCGCTGCTGCACCTAATGATGAGCCTATAGCAAATGTGAAAAATACTACTCTATTAGTGTTTATTCCCATAAGTTTAGCAGTGTCCATGTCTTGAGATGTACATCTCATGGCTCTACCAAATTTAGTGTATTGAACAAGATATGTTAAAATAGCAACTAATACTATTGTAGTTCCTAAAATAATAAGTTGAAGAGTTGTTATTCTTAAACCTAAAATATTGTATACTTTATTTGATATTACATTTGGAAATGATTGTGTCTCTGGTCCCCATACAAGCATTGCAAAGT
Source organism: Proteiniborus sp. (assembly GCF_040308045.1). Lineage (NCBI taxonomy): Bacteria > Bacillati > Bacillota > Clostridia > Eubacteriales > Proteiniborus > Proteiniborus sp. Next base: position 90,073 of record NZ_JAWRHZ010000041.1, on the reverse strand, counting down.
TTTCTAAAAATATTGCAACTCCTACTGCTGATAAGAAAAGATTTATTCTTGGTGCTTTGAATACTGGACTATAAGCAAATTTAGCTATTACTATACCGAATAAAGATGCCCCTATCATGCCAATTAAAAATGCTGGTATAATTGGTATGTTAAAAAGAGTTAAGCATGTTAATGTTAAGAATGCACCTATCATGTATATATCACCATGGGCAAAGTTTATGAGTCTTATTATTCCGTATACCATTGTAAAGCCTATTGCAGTCAAAGCGTAAATACTTCCTAAAGCTATTCCATTGCTTAACTGCTCCATAAACATATTTATCACCTTCCTCTTTTGATATTAGGGGGTGGGGTAAGAACCCCACCCATATTATTTTCTATTCTGCTAATTGAACATCTGCTGGCACTATCTTGCCATCTTTAACAGTTAATATGATTATTCCTCTAGTTACTCCGTTATTTTCAAAGGATATAGGACCTGCTACTCCTGGGAAATCCTTTGTTTCATTTATATACTTAGTTATTCCTTCTCTAGTTGCCCCATTTTTCTTCATACCTTCAAGTATAAGCTTTGCTGAGTCATATGCTAATGCTGTATAGTTATCAGGTTCTTTATTATATTTAGCTCTAAATGCTTCAACAAATTCTTTTGTTCCTGGGAACTCTACATCTGGATGGAAGAATGCTGCAAATTTAATTCCTTCAACTGCATCTCCACCTAATTTTACAAGTTCTTCTGAGCTTATTCCTTCTGTTCCAATCATTTGAATATCAAGTCCAGCTTCCTTTGATTGTTGTGCTATAAGAGCTGTTTCAACATAATAGCCTGCTACGAATAATACATCTGGGTTTTGTCCTTTTATTTTAGTAAGCTGCGGACTAAAATCCTTTGATTGTCCTTCAAAATATGTTTCTGAACCTACTACTTCTCCACCTAGTTTTATAAATTCTTCTGTGAAATCGTTTTTCAAGCCTGTACCAAAATCGTTTGCTGTAAATAGTATAGCTGCCTTTCTCTTACCTAGCTTGTCATATGCATATTGTGCAAGGTTCTTAGCTTGAGTAGTATCTGTAAGAGATATACGGAATAAGTGAGGAGTAGTTCCGTCTGTTACAGCCTTGTTAACTGAATCTGTAATAACTGGCATTTGCACTGCTTCGTATATACCTCTTGCAGCTAGTGTACATGAGCTGTTCCAGTGACCTATTACTGCAAGTATGTTATTGTCTGCTGCAAATTTTTGTGCTACGTTTGGAGCTTCCTTAGGATTACCTGTGTCATCTCCAACTATTAACTCTACTTGTTTACCATCAATACCGCCTTCTGCATTAACTTCATCTATTGCTAGCTGAATAGCTTTAACCTTCATATCACCAAACTGAGCTGAGTCGCCAGTCATAGGGTTTGCTGAAGCAATATATATTTTAGATGAACTGTTTGCTGAGCCTGAGCCACAACCTGCTAATATTACCATTGTTAACACTAATATTGCTGCTAATACACCTTTCTTTTTCATGTAAAATCCTCCTTTAAATTTTAAATAATAGTTTTGTTACTGTAATCGTTTTCCTTGTTTCATAAAACCCTCTTTCTGAATTACTTGCTATATTATATATTCAATTATCGTGCCAAGTTAAAAACATAGTCAAATTGTGTCGAATAGTTTTTAACAATTAAAAGCTAAAGGCCCACAATTGCAACTTCTAAAAAGATAAAATTTGATATTGAATATGCAAAAAGTAAAAAAGACCCTTATGGGTCTTGATTATAATTTTAGATATTTTATTGTTCGTAAATATGAAGATATTTCATAGTATGAAATAATTTCATACTATTATTCCTCTAAATCATACTCCTTTATCTTTGTATATAAATGCCTCTCACTCATGCCCAAAACCTTAGCTGTTTTTCTTTTATTGCCTTGGCAGTATTCTAAAGTAGCTAGGATTAGTTTTCTTTCTGCTTCTACAAGACTTTCTCCTACATAAATAGGTACTAGCTCACTTGACGCTCCTATATCAATATTTTCTATGATTTCCTTTGGTAAATCTCCAATTTCAATAATATCACTATTAGTTAATGCTACTGCTCTTTCGATTATATTCTCTAATTCCCTTACATTACCGGGATAAGTGTATTTTTCAAGAACTGATATAGCACTCTTTGATATTCCTGATACTTCTTTGTTAAACATTTGACTATATTTATTCATAAAATATTTTGACAATGCTGGTATATCTTCTTTTCTTTCTCTCAATGGAGGAGTACTAATACTTATTACATTGAGCCTGAAAAATAAATCTTCCCTAAAATTACCTTTTTTTACTTCCTCAGTAAGGTTTTTATTAGTAGCAACTATTAGTCTAAAATCTACTGAAATTGACTTTTCACTTCCTAGTGGTGTTATTCTTTTTTCTTGTATTACTCTTAGTAGTTTTGCTTGAAGCTGAATATCCATTTCTCCTATTTCATCAAGAAATATAGTTCCCTTATCTGCTAATTCAAATTTACCTCTATACCGTTGATTAGCTCCTGTAAATGCTCCTTTTTCATATCCAAAAAGCTCACTTTCCAAAAGATTATAAGGTATGGCTGCACAGTTGATTATTTCTAGTGATTCATTTGATCTCTTGCTTGAATTGTGAATTGCTCTAGCTATAAGCTCTTTTCCAGTTCCGCTTTCACCTGTTACCAAAACATTTATATCTAAATCTTTAACTCTCTCTATTATTTTAAATACTTCATTCATAGCCTTACTCGAAGCCACTATATTATCTAATCCTAGTTTTTGATTCATTTGTTTAGTTAAATCTTCAACTCTATTAGAAAGATTTTGATAATCTAATGCTTTATTTATAAGAATTATCAAGCCATTTATATCAAGAGGCTTTGTAATATAGTAGTATGCACCTCTTTGCATAGCTTCTACAGAGTCTTCAATACTTCCATATGCTGTCATAGCTATAACTAAAACTCCTGGATTTTGGCTTCGTATAGTCTGTAATACTTCAAGTCCCTTATATTCTCCTAGATATTGATCTAATAATACTAAATCTATATCCTTATTATTAATTAGCTCCAGACCTTCTGGTACATTGGGTGTACAATACACATTAAAGCTATCCTCCAATGCAAACTTTAAAGCTGTCAGTATGGAAGGTTCATCATCAATTACTAATATATTGTACATTTTTAAATTTTCCTCCTCTTCTTGTGTATTTAAATCTCTTTTTCTTTAAGCTGTTGGTAAACTAATAGTAGTAGTTGTACCTACTCCTTCTGTACTATCAATTGAAATTTCTCCTTTGTTTTCCTTTACAAGCTGATGAGTAATAGATAAGCCTATTCCATATCCAGACTTTTTAGATGTAAAAAACGGTTCATATACTTTACTTAGTACATCCTCTGACATTCCAATTCCGTTATCTTTTATAATAATTATAGCTTTTTTTTCTTCTATTCTACCAGTAATAGATATAATGCCTTTCTCTTTTATAGCATCAATGCTATTTAGAATAATATTTATCATAATTTGTTTAAATTGGGATGTATCTGCCAAAAACCAAATATTCGTTCCACTTTCTTCTACTATAATCTTTTTTTCGTTAATTTTCTGCTTTAAAAGAACTAATATTTCAGTGAGAATGTCCTTCAAGTTATTTTCTTTAGGAACAGGGACCTTAGGTTTTGAATAATCTAAAAGAGTATTTACCAAACTATTTAGTCTGTTTATTTCCATAGGTACTATCTTTGTAAGTTCCTCAACAAATTCAGGATTATCTAACTTATTAGGTAGCATATCAATAAACACCTTTATGGAAGTAAGGGGATTTCTTAATTCATGAGCAACTCCTGCCGATAGCTTACCTAATGCCCGCATCTTATCATCATGCTTTGCTAACTCATATAGTTCTTTTATTTCTTTGGCTCTATTTTCTACTTCTCTTCTTAAACTTCTATTCCAATATATAATTATTCCTATTATTATTGATGCTACTAATAAAACTAACAAAGATATATAAAGAAGTTGACGCCATTTTCTACCCGACTCTAATATCTCTTCTCCAAACCACTTTTTATAGATTTTATCATAGGTTCCATTTTTCTTTATATCATCTATTCCTTTATTCAACTCCGTTAGTAGCTCTATGTTACCTTTTTTTACAGATGAGCAATACTGTGTAACATACATAGGCTCACCAACTATCTTAAATTCTCCAGCTAAACCTTCTTTTTGAATATAATAAATTCCAGTTAATCTGTTACCCATAAAAGCTTCAACTTCACCTGAAAATAAAGCATCTATTGCTTCTTTTTGATTTTCTTTTTCTATAGGGATTATATCAGGAACTTTAGCTAGTATTTCATCTGTTACGTCCCCTGCTTGAAAAGAAACCTTTACTCCTGCTAAGTCTTCTAAAGCAGCTATATGAGTTGTATTGTTCATAACAAATATATTCTGAGAATTTGTCACAAGCTCTTGAGTGAAGTCAAACATTTCTTCTCTTAAGGGTGTTTTAGTCATACCTTGTATAGCATCTATTTCTCCTTCACGTAAGAGATAAATAGCTCTTTCCCAGCTCGTAGGCACAAGCTCTATTTCAATACCTAGCTCAATTGCTACAGCTCTCATTATATCTACATTGAATCCCTTATAATTACCATCCTTATCCACAAACTCATAAGGAGGATAATTATTGTCTCCCGCTATTCTAATAACTTTGCTTGTTAAATTTGTTTCATCTACACCATATGCTATACTAGTTATCGAAAATATTGCAAATATTAATATAAATATTATAATTTGTTTTTTTGAACACAACTTACTATCACCTCACTAAGTTAGAAATAAAATATAACATGTGTACTTAGTATGCCAAAAAATCCTATAGCTTTAATTTTTAAAATGAGATCCTATATAATAATAACATATAGCACCAAAGGAAATAATCCAATTCATTAAATTATTATACTAAAATAGAGAAATAATAATTATAGGATTAAAATTAATCCTAATTGTAATCTTCACATAGAAATTTTGGGATGAGCTCGAGGGTAATTTTAGCTTTAAGAACACCCTAATATATTACTTTGGGAGGTTGTATATATGGGAAATAAGAACGAAAGAAGAAATTCAACAGACATAAATGGGTATGAGTTTATTCTTGAAAATCAAACTAACGCAACTTTTTTTCCATGGAGCATGATAAGAGATGTAGATGCCATTGATACTATGAGATTCTATAAAGATACTGATGCAGTGGCAAATAATGATTTAAAAGAAAATCAGCTAAAGTAAAAGCTTTATTTCAAAAAACAATAGGGAGCAAAAAGCTCCCTTCATCCTATTCTAGTATTAGTTTGTCCAGCATTAATGGTTCAATATACTTTCCGTTCTTGTAAGCTCTCATGTTGCCACCAGAGATTTCATCAATTAAAGCTATTTCGTTGTCTTCTCCTACCCTACCAAATTCAAGCTTTATATCATATAATTCTATATCTTTTTTAGCTAACTCTTCTTTTATTATATTAGAAATTCTTTTAGTTAAATCTTTTAATGTTTTGTATTCTTCTGATGATAGAATTCCTAACATAACAAGAGCATCTTCTGTAATAGGAGGATCCTGACGCTTATCGTCTTTAAGTGTAAATTCTACAAAAGCATCTAATGATTGTTCTTCTTCTGCATACATACCGTATCTACGCATAAAGCTTCCTACTGCCTTATAACGGCAGATTACTTCAAGCCCATTTCCAAACAGTTTTGCAGGTTTTACTGTCATAGTTGCTTCTTCTACATTAGCATCTATATAATGAGTAGGAACCTCTTTTTTCTTTAAGATATCAAAGAAAAACTTAGTCACTCTAATATTAGCTTTTCCTGAACCCTCAATAGATAAGCCTACTGAGTTGGCTCCTGGATCAAATACTCCGTTTTCTCCTGTTACATCATCCTTAAATTTAAGCAAATAGTTCCCATCTTCTAACGTATAAACATTTTTTGTTTTTCCTTCATATACAGTTTTCATAGCAACAGTCCTTTCTTTTAAATTTTATTTTGCAATCTCTAAGCTCTAATTTAGTTTCTTTCCAATATCTTTTCTGTATTGCATCCCATCAAAGTATATTTTATTTATATTTTCATATATCTTTTTTCTACCTTCATCTATGCTATCAGCTAAAGTAGTCACAGCAAGTACTCTCCCACCATCAGTAATAATATTATCAACTCTTTTTGTTCCTGCGTGAAATATTAGTACATCGCTGTCAACTTTATCTAATCCAGATATAACTTTGCCCTTTTCATAGGCTTCGGGATATCCTCCTGATGCTAAAACTGTACAAACACATGATTTAGGACTCCATTTTAAATCTTCCTGCGATATAGTCCCATCTATGGTCTTTAAAAATATATTTACAATATCACTTTCTAATCTTGGCAGTATTACTTCTGTTTCAGGGTCACCAAATCTGACATTAAATTCTAATACCTTTGCTCCTTCTACAGTAACCATCAAACCAATAAAAAGTATTCCCTTAAAATCTAGCTTCTCATTCTGCAACCCATTCAATACTTTTTCTAATATTTCCACTTTTATTTCAGCCATCAGTTTTTCGTCTAGTATTTTATTTGGTGAAATGCAACCCATGCCTCCTGTATTAGGTCCTTCGTCATTATCAAGTAATCTCTTATGATCTTTTGCACTTTCTAGTGGTATTATTTTATTGCCGTCTACTAAGCACATAAGTGAAGCTTCTATTCCTTCAAGAAATTCTTCAATTATAATTTCCTTCCCAGCCTCTCCAAATTTTCTGTCTTCTATTATGCCTCTAACAGCTTCATAAGCTTCTTCTTTATTGTTGCATATAACTACACCCTTACCTGCTGCTAGTCCATCTGCTTTTATCACCAATGGAAAAGAAAATTCATCTAAGCCATTTATTGCCTCATTAAAGCTGTTATATACTGCATATTTAGCAGTAGGTATCCCATGTTTCATCATGAATTCTTTTGCATATTTTTTACTTCCTTCAAGCATTGCACTCTTTTTACATGGGCCAAAGATTTTTAACCCTTTTTCAGTAAACTTGTCAACTATTCCAGCTACTAATGGTACTTCTGGCCCTACAATAGTCAAATCGATACTTTCTTTTAGTGCAAATGAAAGAAGAACATCTGTGTCCTCAACCTTAATATTCACACATTTAGCAATCTGACTAATTCCTCCATTTCCAGGTGCTGAAAATATTTCAGATACTTTTGGGCTCTGTGATAGTTTCCAAACAATAGCGTGTTCCCTTGCACCACTGCCTATAACAAGTACTTTCATAGTTTCACCTCTCAATTATGCTTATTTTGTAAATACGTGTCATTCCCCGGGAAATATGTCGTAACTAATGTTTAAAATGTCTAGTCCCAGTGAAAATCATTGCTATTCCATGCTTATTTGCAGCATCAATTGAGTCCTTGTCTTTTATTGAGCCTCCAGGCTGTATAATAGCAGTTATTCCTATTTTAGCAGCCAACTCTACACAATCAGAAAAAGGGAAAAATGCATCTGATGCCATTACACTGCCTTTAGTATTTTCTCCGCCTTGTTTAACTGCATTTTCCAATGCCCATATTCTGCTGACCTGTCCTGGCCCTACTGCTACAGTCCCCCCATTTTTAGCTAAAACAATGGCATTTGACTTAGTATTCTTAACTACCTTCCAAGCAAATAGCATATCTTCTAGTTCCTTATCAGATGGCTTTCTATTAGTTACTATCTCTAGTTTTTCATAAAGACAGCTTTGATCCCTATCCTGTACTAGTATTCCTCCTAGAACCTTTTTCATGTCACAACTTGTATATTCATGCTTCGATATACTAGGTAACATTAAGAGTCTTATATTCTTCTTGGTTTTTAATATTTCTAATGCTGACTCAGAATAAAAAGGTGCTATAACTAACTCTATGAATATATCATTTATCATCTTTGCAGTATTTTCGCCTATCTCACCATTGGCAGCTATTATTCCTCCAAATATAGATTGTTTGTCCCCTTCATATGCTTTCTTAAAGGCTTCTTCTATAGTTTCTCCGCTGCCTACTCCACATGGATTTGCATGCTTTACTGCTACAACTGTAGGTTTGTCAAACTCTTTTAATATCTCTAATGCACCATTTCCGTCTCCAATATTATTATAGGACAATTCCTTCCCGTGAAGCTGTACTGCAGCTGTTAAAGTGCCTTTTGTTTCTAATACTTCTGAATAAAATCCAGCACTTTGATGAGGATTTTCCCCATATCTTAAATCTTGTTTTTTATCAAAAGTTAGAGTTATAGTATCAGGAAATCTAATATCTGCCTTTTTGTTGAAATAGCTTGAAATAAGTGCATCATAGCTACTAGTATGTTGAAATACTTTTGCTGCTAAATACTCTCTAGTTTTTTCTGATACTTGACTATTTTTTTCTAATTCATTTATTACAGCATCATAATCTCTAGGGTCTACAAGTACTGTTACATACTTATAATTCTTGGCTGCTGCTCTCATCATTGAAGGACCACCTATGTCGATATTTTCTATTATCTCTTCATGAGTTACTCCTTCTTTCAAAACAGTCTGTTTAAATGGATATAGATTATTCACTACTATATCTATTGCATGTATTCCAAGTTCCTCCATAGTCTTCAAATGATCTTTATTATCTCTTAAGGCCAAAAGTCCACCATGTATCTTTGGGTGAAGTGTTTTTACTCTGCCATCAAAGCATTCAGGAAAGTTAGTAATACTAGAAACATCAATAACATCAATTCCTGATTCATAAAGTATTTTTGATGTACCTCCTGTAGAGATAATCTCCCAGCCCATATTGACAAGCTTTCTTGAAAACTCTACTATACCAGTTTTGTCATAAACGCTAATCAATGCTCTTTTCATTTTATCACTCCCCAACAATAACTTTTCTGTCATTTACATTTATTTTTCCACTGCAGTAAAGACTTACCGCCTCAGTAAGAAGCACATGTTCTACCTTCAACACTTTATTTCTAAGTGATTCCACATCATCCTCTTCACTTATCCGCACTGATTTTTGAAAAATTATAGGACCTGTATCTGCTCCTTCATCTACAAAGTGGACTGTGGCTCCTGTAACCTTTACACCATACTCTAATACTGCTCTATGAACTTTTTCACCGTAGTAACCTTTGCCACAAAAACTTGGGATTAAAGATGGATGAATGTTAATTATTCTATTTTTATATTCATTTATAAATTCACTGCTTAAAATTTTCAAATATCCTGCCAATACTACAAGCTCAATGTCTCTTTTTTTAAGTTCTTCTAGAATTTTTCTATTGAAATCTATATCATTTAAGAAGTCCTTTCTATTGACAAAAGCAGTATCAATACCATTTTTTTTAGCTCGTACAAGTCCGTAGGCATGTTCTTTATCAGATATGACTACACAAATTTCACCATTTATTTCTCCTGCATCTACACCATCAATTAAAGCTTGAAGATTTGTCCCACTTCCAGATATAAGGACTCCAATCCTTACTGATGACATATTGATACGCCTCTCTCTCCATGGACAATCTCACCTATTACATATGCTTTTTCATCTTTAGTTTTTAAGAATTTTATTATGCTATCTGCATCTTGTTGTTCTACTGCCATTATAATGCCAACACCCATGTTAAAGGTTGAATACATCTCATCTATTTCAATATCTCCTAGCTTTTGTATTACATTAAAAATAGGAAGAATTTCAACCTGTTTTCTATTTACTACTGCACTAAGACCATTAGGAAGCATTCTAGGAATGTTTTCATAAAATCCTCCGCCAGTTATATGGCTAATACCTTTTATGTTGAATTTTTCATTCAGTTCTATTAAAGCATTAGAATATATCTTTGTAGGTTTTATTAACTCTTCACCTAATGTACTGCCTAGTTCATCAATATATTGGTTTACATCGTATTTTTTAATATCGAAGAAAAGCTTTCTAACTAATGAAAAACCATTACTGTGAAGCCCGCTAGAAGGAAGACCTATTAGGACATCTCCTTCTTTTATATTCTCTCCAGTTATGATTTTTTTCTTGTCTACTATTCCTACTGCAAAACCTGCCAAATCATATTCGTCTGTTCCATATAATCCTGGCATCTCAGCTGTTTCTCCACCAATAAGAGCACATTCTGCCTTAATACATCCATTTGATATACCTTCCACTATACTTGCTATTTTTTCTGGATAAAGCTTACCAGTAGCAATATAATCTAGGAAGAAAAGAGGCTTTGCACCTTGACAAAGTACATCATTTACAGACATTGCAACGCAATCTTCTCCTATAGTATTATGTTTATCCATGGCAAATGCAATCATTAGCTTAGTGCCTACACCATCTGTTCCAGATACTAAAACTGGCTCATCATACTGATTTTTGTCTAAGGCAAACATTCCGCCAAATCCGCCTAAATCTGATAAAACTCCTTTTATAAAAGTCTTTTGCACATGAGTTTTCATACGTTTGACTGCTTCGTATCCTGCTGTTACATCTACACCTGAGTTTTTATATGTTAGTCCTTTACTCATGAAAAGCACCTTCCTCTCTAGGTATTTCCATAGGATAATCACCATTTAAACATGCTAGGCAAAATCCATCTGTTTTTCCTGTTGATTTAACAAGCCCTTCTTCAGATATAAATCCTAAGCTATCTGCATCAATCATTTCACATATTTCTTCTATGGTTTTATTGGCTCCAACTAAGTGTTCTCTATATGGTGTATCTATGCCAAAGTAACAAGGGAACATTACAGGTGGAGAACTTATTCTAAGATGAACTTCTTTTGCTCCAGCCTTTTTTAGCATCTTCACTAGTTTTCTGCTAGTAGTCCCTCTTACTATTGAATCATCTACAAGTACAACTCTTTTCCCTTCAATGTTTTCTTTTAAAACATTTAATTTTATTTTTACTCCTTCTTCTCTGTTGCTCTGATTTGGTTTAATAAATGTTCTTCCAACATATCTATTTTTTATTAAGCCTATACTGTAAGGTATTCCTGATTCCTCAGCATAACCAACTGCAGCAGATATTCCTGAATCTGGAACTGCAATTACTATATCAGCATCAACCGGACATTCTCTAGCCAGTATTCTTCCCGCTTCTTTTCTGGCATGATAAACGCTTATATCATCAATTCTGCTGTCTGGTCTTGCAAGATATATAAGCTCAAATATACAAAGTTTCTTTTTGCTCCATTTATCATTAAATATGCTCTTAATACCATTTTCATCTATAATAACCATTTCGCCAGGCTCTATATCTCTTATAAACTCTGCTCCTATAGTATCTAGAGCGCAGCTTTCAGATGCCAAAACATATCCATCATCTATTTTACCTAGGCAAAGAGGTCTTATGCCTTGATTGTCCCTTACTCCTATGAGTTTATTTTCTGTCATGAGTACAAGCGCATACGACCCTTTTAATAGCTCCATTACTCTATTAACTGCCTTCTCTATTTCTTCTTTGTGATATCTTGCTATCATATTAGCCATTACTTCACTGTCATTAGTAGTTTGAAATACAACCCCATCATCTTCGAGTATTTCTCTAAGACTATTTGCATTTACTATGCTTCCATTGTGTGCAATAGCAATGCTTCCTTTTTTATATTTAACAACTAATGGCTGAGCATTAATAGCCAGTTTTTCGGAATCTGCCCCATATCTAACATGACCAATGCCCATATTACCATTTAGCTTTTCTAGCTTATTATTATTGTTAAAGACTTCTGATACAAGTCCTGCATCCTTGTAATAACTTATTGTTCCATTATTATTTACTGCAATGCCTGCACTCTCCTGTCCTCTATGCTGAAGGGCATAAAGACCGTAATAAATCATATTAGCAACATTCTCTTCCTTTGAATATATCCCTATTACGCCACATTCTTCTTTAAGTTTATCATCATCAATTAAATTTATGTTCATTATCATTGCCTCCTAACTATTTTGTTAGTTGCATAGTTTACGATTAAGTTCATTATCTTTTTTATCAACCTGTTGAGCCATAGTTTTTCTGTATTCTTTAAGCTTTTCCTTTAGTTCTTCATATTTTATAGACAAAATCTGAATAGCTAAAAGTGCAGCATTTTCTCCTCCGTCTATGGCTACTGTTGCTACTGGTATTCCTTTAGGCATCTGAACTATTGATAATAGTGAATCTAGTCCATCTAATGTTGACGATTTAATAGGCAATCCTATGACTGGAAGTACAGTAACTGCTGCTAATACGCCTCCAAGATGTGCAGCCTTTCCTGCTGCTGCTATTATTACTTCTATTCCGTTTGCCTCAGCATTTTTTCCGAATTCTACTGCTTTATCTGGTGTTCTATGAGCAGATATTACTCTAACTTCTGCATCTACTCCAAATTCCTTTAAAATTTTTAAACCCTTCTCCACTACAGGAAAATCAGAATCACTTCCCATAATAATTGCAACCTTCATGTTATTACCTCCTATCTAAAGTACCTTATCCCTGCTTCAAATAGCTTCTGATCTGTTTCACCATAGACATTTTTATATAAGTCTTTTCCAATTCTCTCTGAATGCCCCATCTTTCCTAGCACTCTTCCATCTGGACTTGTTATTCCTTCTATACTGTGATTTGAACCATTTGGGTTAAAATCTCCATTGTAGCTAGGTTTCCCATCAAAATCTACATATTGAGTGGCTACTTGTCCTTTTTCTATCATTTCCTCAATAGCTTCTTCACTAGCCACTAATCTGCCTTCACCATGTGATATAGGGATAGTAAATACATCTCCTACATTAACGTTGTTAAACCAAGGCGAAAGATTTGACACTACTTTTGTATTAACCATACGTGATACATGTCTTCCTAGCCTATTAAAGGCAAGTGTTGGCGAGTCTTCTTTCATCTCTCTTATTTCTCCATATGGTACAAGGCCTAGCTTTATAAGTGCCTGGAAGCCATTACATATTCCTAGGATAAGCCCATCTCTATTTTTTAGTAAGTCCATAACCTGCTCTACTATATATGGATTTCTAAATACAGTTGCTATGAATTTTCCTGAACCATCTGGCTCATCTCCTGCACTAAATCCACCAGGTAATGCTATTATTTGGCTTTCTTTTATTTTCCTAGCCATTGTAGTTATAGAATCTTTTATATCCTCTGTTGTTATATTTTTAAATACAAAACTATCAACTTGTCCGCCAGCCTTTACGAAGGATTTTTCCATGTCGTATTCGCAGTTTGTACCTGGGAAAATAGGAATAAATACTTTAGGCTTTGCTATACTACATTTTGCTTTAACCATATTTCCTTTGTTATAATTTATTTTTTCAAGGTTTCCCGCTAAGTCCTTTTTAATAGGGAATACTTCATTTAAAGGCTCTTCCCATTCTTTTATTGCAAGGCTCAAATTAATTTCAGTACCACCAATTTTTATAACAGGTTCTTCAGTAGTATATCCTAGTACTTTATACTCTAATCCTTCGAATATCTCATCTAGATTTTCATGGCTATTAATTTCTAATATTATTGAGCCATAGTCAGCTGAGAATAGCCTTCCCTTATCTACATTGTCAGTAAATGTCACACCGATTTTATTTCCAAAACTCATCTTACTTATAGCAGCTGCTATCCCACCATTTCCAATGTTATGAGCTGATAATACTTTTTTGTTTTTTATTAATTGATGCACCTTTAGTAGGTTTCTATTTAATATTTCAAAATCTAGAGTTTCATTTTCCAGCCTAGGTAAACTAATTAAAACTATATGGCTATCAATTTTTTTAAGCTCTGGTGATATAACATCTCTTGCATCTCCTGGGCATACTGCAAAGCTTACTAAAGTAGGTGGTACATTTAGCTCGTTAAACGTTCCAGACATACTGTCCTTGCCACCTATAGAAGGTATATTAAATCCTTTTTGTGCTTCATATGCTCCTAAAAGTGCAGCCAAAGGCTTACCCCATTTTTCACTATTCTTTCCTAGCTTTTCAAAGTACTCTTGGAAAGTAAGTCTTATTTTCCTAGGATCTCCTCCCATCCCTACTATTTTAGTGACTGAATCAACTACTGCATATAGTCCACCATGGAAAGGACTCCAAGTAGAAAGTTCAGGGTTAAATCCATAAGTCATAAGTGTACAAGTGTTTGTCTGCCCTTCTAAAACAGGAACTTTTGCAGCCATTCCTAGTGATGGAGTTAAGTTAAACTTTCCACCGAAAGGCATTAATACAGTACCTGCACCTACTGTACTATCAAATCTCTCTACTAACCCCTTCTGGCTAGCTACATTAAGATTTTTCAAATTGTTTATCCAAGCGGTTTCTATTTCATTATTATCATTCTTAACATGGGCTGATATATTAAAATAGCTTTTTGAATTAGGTTCTTCTATATATGCCTTAGTTTTTTGTCTTACTCCATTAGTGTTTAAGAAATCTCTATCTATATCTAATATTATTTTGTTTCTCCATTTCATAGTTAATCTATTGCTAGATGTAACCTTAGCTACTACTGTAGCCTCTAGATTTTCCTCTAATACATGTTTTTCTAGTATTTCAATGTCATCTTTATCTATGACAACAGCCATTCTTTCTTGAGATTCTGATATCGCAAGTTCTGTACCATCTAAACCTTCATATTTTTTTAATACATTATCTAAATTTATCTCTAAGCTGTCAGCAAGTTCACCTATGGCTACTGATACTCCTCCAGCTCCAAAATCGTTACATCTTTTTATTATCTTACTAAATTCTGTTTTTCTAAATAATCTTAAAAGATTTCTCTCTATTAGTGGATTTCCTTTTTGAACTTCTGCTCCACTAGTTAAAATTGATTCGTCAGTATGAGACTTAGATGAACCTGTTGCACCACCACATCCATCTCTCCCTGTTCTTCCACCTACTAGAACCACTAAATCTCCTTCTTTGGGTACTTCTCTAACTACATTTTCTTTTGGTGTCGCTGCTATTACAGCTCCTAGCTCCATTCTCTTTGCTACATAACCTTCATGATATATTTCAGATACATGACCTGTAGCTATACCAATTTGGTTTCCATAAGAACTATATCCTCTAGCTGCCTCTGTAGTAATTTTTCTTTGAGGTAGTTTTCCTGGAAGAGTATCCTCTACTTTCGTTCTTGGATCTCCGCTACCTGTAATACGCATTGCTTGATAAACATAAGACCTTCCTGATAAGGGGTCTCTTATAGCTCCCCCTAAACAAGTAGCTGCTCCACCAAAAGGCTCTATTTCAGTAGGATGATTGTGAGTTTCATTTTTAAACATCACGAGCCATTCTTCCATTTCTCCATCAACATCTACATTTACATTAATACTACATGCATTTATTTCATCAGAAATATCCAAGTCTTCTAATAAACCTTTTTTTCTAAGCTCCTTCATTCCTATGGTTGCAATATCCATTAAGCAAATAGCTTTGTTTTTGTCACCATAAACATAAGCTCTAGAATCAAGATATTCTTTGTATGCTTTTTTTATTGGGCTACTATATATTCCTTCTTCAAATTTCACATCTTCTATTTCAGTCATAAAAGTAGTATGTCTACAATGATCTGACCAATATGTGTCTATAACTCTTATTTCAGTTATAGTAGGATTTCTCTTTTCTGTTAGCCTAAAATATTCTTGGCAAAATTTAATATCATCATCACTCATTGAAAGTCCCAAATCTTCTTTAAGCTTTATAAGTTCTTTGTAAGATTTTTGGGTAAAATCTTTTATAGCTTCTACATCCATTGGATAAGTTATGTTATCCTCTAAGGTTTCTGGTTTTGCCAAGGAGGCTTCCCTACTGTCTACAGGATTTATGCAAAAGTTTTTAATCTTTATAAATTCGTCTTCTGTAATATCTCCCCTAAGCATTATTATCTTAGCAGTCTTAATAATTGGCCTTTCACTAATAGTAAGAATCTCTACACATTGAGCAGCTGAATCGGCTCTCTGGTCATATTGCCCTGGAAGATATTCGACTCCAAATACCTTATAATCATTATCTGCCTCAAAGTCCTCTTCATAAACTAAATCAATATTAGGCTCTGAAAATATATTTACTATTGCTTTTTCATAATCTTCTCTTGATATTCCTTGAATATCGTACCTATTGACAATTCTAACTTCAGTCAATGACTTAATGCTAAGATTTTCACTTAAATCATTGAACAATTGTTCTGCATCGATATTAAAACCTTTTTTCTTTTCGATAAAAATTCTTCTTACTAGCTTATCCATAATACCACTCCTTTCAAAAAAAATGCCCGGGCAGAGTAAGTTTCACTATACGTGAAACCTACCCGCCCGGGCTTTTATCCCCAAGGTGTAATATTACTCTAAAATAAGCATGAGTAATATCTGTACCGCTCGGACCAGGCAAATGCTAATAAGCACCTCGGAACCCTAGGTACACTTTCATCCATAGTCAAGTAATTTACGGTCACTTGGTAGAAACTTCTCAGCCATATTCTGAGATTTATATGGGCAAATATTAATCTGTTTTATCTTACAAGTTAATGGTAGCAGTAAAAACTAAATTAGTCAATGAATTTTTGCAAATATTTATTTTACATTTCTTTCTAGTTTCCATATACAGGTACTCCGTATGCTTTTCTAGTATCAGATTTTTTCTTTCTTTCTTCAACCTTTTTATTAATTCTTACTCTTTCTCTTCTAATTAAGAAATATGAAGTTAGAGCTGAAATTATATCGGAAATAGGATATGAAATCCACGCACCAATAGCTCCAAGCTTTAGTACTCCAACTAATAGTACTGAAATCGGAATAAATAATATTATCTGCCTGTATATTGAAAGTAAAAAGGATGATTTAGCTTTCCCTATAGCTTGAAAATAGTATATAGAAACATAATACATACTAATTATAGGGAACACTGATATCATTATCCTGAAAGCTTTAACTGATTCATTTATAATATAATTATCTTTTACAAAAATAGATATTATTTGTTTTGCAAATATTAGTACTCCTACCCATAGAACAGCTGAAGTAATTAATGCTACTATAATAGATTCTCTAACAACTTTTCTTAATCTATCATATTGTCCAGCACCAGCATTATATGCTGCAATTGGCTGCATAGCAGCGCTTATTCCAAGTATTGTAATAAACAAGAACATAGATAACTTAGATATTACTCCAGATATTACAACCCCTATGTCTCCTACATTATTGAGTAAAAGATTGTTTAATACTGCCAATGCAAAACCGTCCTCTGCTTCTATTATAAATGCAGCAAATCCAATCATTATTATGGAGCGTGCTGTTTCTTTATTAATACTAAATCTAATCTTCAATTTGAGAACCTTATTTGCTTTGATAAAGTGATATAACATGTAAGTAAAGGCTAAAATCTGAGAAGCTACTGTAGCTATTGCTGCACCCTTTACTCCAAAATCAAGTAGTACTACAAGAACATAATCCACTATTATGTTTGTTATTGCTCCAATAAAATTACTTGTGAGTAATACTCTTCTATTTCCTAAAGACATTAATATATACCCAATTACTACTGTATAGCATTGGAAAACAGAGCCAACTATTATTATGGAAAGATAGTCATTAGCAAGAGGAATAACTGTGTTACTTGCTCCTAAAAACATTAATATCTTTTCTCTAAAAATGAAAATAATAGTTATTAGAGTAAAAATCATTACAATAACAAGACTTAATGAGTTCTTTATATACATTTTTAAACTATCATAATCTTTCTCCCCATTACTTCTAGCAACAGAAGTAGAAGTACCTATTGCCAGCAGCATACCTACAGCTGCTATTATACGCTGAATAGGGAATACTACCACAAGTGCAGCTATGGCATTACCTCCTATTTCTCTACCTACAAATATTGTATCTACCATGTTATATAACTCAGCTACTAATAAAGATACTATAGCTGGTATTGAAAACTTAAATAGTAGCTTGCTTACTTTTTCTTTTGAAAAAGCATTATCATCTAAACCCATAAACATTACCTCCTTATGACCTAACCCGATTTTCTGGATGCTTTTGTCAGAAAATCGATGGTAGGTCAAACGCAATGAGAACCAAATTTGCACGACCATAGGGAGTGAACAAATTTGTGTTTCGAAACTGTTAATTTAAAAAAGCCCTATGTTACTATGTTAATATTAATAGGACCTTTTTTCATTCACTTAGATATTTAGTTTGAGGTACTTGTTTAGGGTCTTTTGATTTGTACTTTTATGGCAAACCTATAAAAAGGTACTTTATTATATTATTAAAGTACCTTTTTTGAATTCTAAAAGAACTGCTCCATTTCCATCTACTGTAATAACTTTATTTGAAAAAGTACTTTTCTTTATGTTAATAAAGGTTGTTTTAGGAAAAGATATTCTCTTTAACAGTTCTTTATCGTCATTACTTAATCTCTCTGGACTTCCCATGGCAATCCAATATCCATAAGAAGAGCCTTGATTTTCGCTAATCTCATATTTTGTTATATTATAGTTATATGATATATTCATCAAATTTAAAGAAAATTTATTCTTTACAGTATTTTTATTATCTTTAAGATTATATAAAAGAATCTGTATATTTTCATTTTCTTCAGTAATTATAAAGCCTTCTCCTTTTCTAATTAGATTATTTCCTAGTTTTGAGAGAAAATAGTATCCATAATAAGCAGGTTTTTTTATTCCGTTTACAGTAACTAGTCCAGCATCTCCACAAAACAACTCATTATCTTGTTTAAAATCTTTGCCAAAGGTATCAAAGGCTTTAAATACTAAATTATTAGTGCCATAGATACAGCTTTGTATAATATATGGAACTATTTCGCAGGTGTCATATGCATTATTTTGCTTAAATACTTGTTTGAATTTTGAGTCAAATTTTATTATTTGTTCTTCTTTAATCATTTCATTTTTAATTTGACTTATATAAATACTTTCATTAAAATAATAATTCCACTCAGTTATCCAATTGCCGTATAAATTATAAAAAAAGTTTGTAAATTCAAATAATAAATTTTCAAAAATATCTGCATCTTCTACATTTGGCACTATAATTATTGGTATTATTTCTACTTTATGAAGAAAATCTAATATTTTCTCCGTATTTCTCCAGTTAATAAAATCCATATTATTTTCTATATATATGCCCATCTCTTCACTAAACAAATTGCTTATTATTCCGTATTTAAAGCCTATATTTTTTTGAATATCCCATATTATTGACTTATTATCTTCTATCAAAAGGTCTTTTGCATCTCCTAAATCTATAGTATCTATAAACTTTAGCTCTATATTTCCTTCTGAGCTAGACAAGTCAACATCTATTGTATATATCCTATCTTCATAATTAAACCGTTTGTAATCCTCCAAATATTGAGAGACCATATTAAGTCCTTCATCAAGAGTAAAATAAGTGATTTGCTTCATTTTCTCAAGTTTCTCATCATCAACTTTATGTTTTTTCCTATACTGCATAGGTGTAGATTTATAATGCTTTTTAAAATGTTTATTATAATATCTGACGTGAGAAAAGCCAACTTCTTCTGAAATCTCTGATATGTTCATATCTGTATCTAATAACAGTTTAGTAGATTCCACTACTCTAACAAAGTTTAAAAAGTCATTAAAAGAATAGCCTAAAGTGTTTTTTATTTTATATGATAGATATTGTGTGCTTAAAAATTCTTTTTTTGCTATGTCCTGTAAGCTTACCTTATTCATATAGTTATTGCTAATATATTTTGCTATTCGATGATATCTTTCTAACTGGAACTCATCTTCTTTTAAGCTTTCCTCATCATAAAAAAGATAGTGAAAATTATTAAGTAAATGATATAAAAGCTCTAAAAGAGATTCCCTTATTATATCATCATAGTCATCATGTTTTTCAGTTATTTCACATAAAAGTTCTGCAAGATATTTTCTAAGAACATAATATTCTTCTCTTTCTTGTATTCCTTCTTCTGAGGAATTTGTGTAAAAAAACACATTATCTATATCATTGTAATATTTCTTGAGGAAGTTAGGATCAATGTCAAATATTAAAACTCTATTATCCTTGTCCTTGCTCTTAATGCTATGAACTTCATTAATGTTTATTATCTCAATTTCCTTTTCTTCTACTATATATGTTTCATTTTCTATAGTTACACTAATGCTTCCTTTAAGCACGAAAAGTATTTCTATTGAATCATGCCAATGCAATGGATATCCTAATACATTTACAAAAGACACATTTATAGGAATATTAGGCATGTATTCTGTAAACTCTTTTCTCATCTTATTTTCCTCGCTCTTTTTATAGTTGTACTATTAATAATATTATATCACATACCAAAGCTGAATACATGGAAGCCTTAAAGCTACACAAAAGCCCCTCTTGATATTAGACTTTTATCTATAGTCTTTCTACCTTAAGGGGCTCATATCGCTATGCCTGAGTTTTTTAAGCTCTTAGCTAAATATTGCAAAGATTACTTCTTCAAGAATAGGCTCTTTAGCGGCCTTTGATAAGATTTCATTTTGCTTTATGAAATTTGGGATTCTATTTTTTGGTATTCTTTTGTACATATTGTAACTTTCTATTGTCATATTATAAAAGTCATCATAATTATAGATTTTAAATCTTTCAATTTCACATTTTTTAGCCATTTCTTCTACTAGTGCAATAACTAGTTCTTCATATTCTATGTTCTTATCTAATTCTAAGAGTTCTATTAGTCTAGGAATAATAAATTCTAATAACATTCTTCTATAAGGTAGATCTTCAAATCCTAAAATTTTACCTATCCTTAATATTTTTTCTTCATCAATTTCTAGTAGATAATTTAAAAAGAACTCTTCATTATTTTTTGGTTCTAAATAATACTTCCTTCCTTTTAAGTTTTTAAATACTTTAAAAGTATCAAAATATCCTAGTTGAAGATTTTTTCTTGCATTTCTATTAGTAAAATCTAATGAATTACATAGCTTTTCAGAAGGCTCTATATAAGTTATTTCTAAGTCATTTTCTTTAATCTTTCTTACTCTTCCTATTGCAAAAAGCCTTATGGCAATAATATTCCTATAGCCTTTTTCATATAAAAGTCTTATGGGGAGATTATCATGGAAGCTTCCATCTAAGAATAACTTCCCATCTACTTTTTCAAGCTTAAAAGCAGGATGATAAGCACTGGCCATTATATAATCTGATATCTTTCCTTCTGGAATATCCTCCTTAAAAAGCTCCATTGATTTTTTATCACTTAATGATACTGTAACTATTCCAAAATCCACCTCAGATTCTCTAATCTTATTTTCATCTATGTTTTCATCTAATAGCTTCCTAATATGCCTTGTATCTAAGCCTTTGTCTTTTATGATTTTTCTGAATCCTCTTGCAAGTCTAGGGATGTCTCTTGTTTTTATTTCCAAATTTACAATCTTCTTAAAATCTCTATCATTTACATCAAAAATGTCTGAAGGTATTATATTATACCATAGTTCATATGCTTTTTCTAAATCTCCCTGTACAATCATTGCTCCATTAATTGCACCAATAGACGTACCAACTACTCCATTTATTTCTATACCTAGTTCCATTAAAGCCTTATAAGCTCCAATTTCATAAGAACCCTTAGCTCCTCCACCTTCTAAGACTAATCCAACCATAATCCACCTCTTATATTTCATGTTTTATAATTATTCTATATCATATGTTTATATTAGCTATTTTATTTAATATATAAGTAGTTATTCTCTCTATTTGATAATTTCTTGAATCTCTATATCTATATTATATCTAAGAAAAGAGCACTCTTCAAAATGAAATAATTATTAATTCATTTGCAAAAGTATATGTTGTTAAAGAGCTACAGATTAATAGTCATTTGTTTGTGAAGTATTCACATATTAGAATCATCGTTTGTTTAATATAATTATAAGTAAAGAAAGCTTCCATTATATGTATAGAAAAAATCTATATTATCTCAGTTTATTATAATTTATTTGAATATTAAGAAAACATCTAGCACCTCATTAGACTCTATAATAAGCACTAAAATATTAAATACATATATGATTTTTATCCAACAATAAAATGGTTAATTCATGCACATGCATTGAATATAATAAAAAAATAAGGAGGTTAGTTATGTTAAGCAAATTTGATTATTTTAAACCACAAACTCTAGAAGAAGCTATAACTTACTTAAAGAGTAATCCAGGTACCAAGATTCTTGCTGGGGGTACAGATATAATGATACTCTTACGTCGTAATATTGAGTTAGTAGACCATATTCTAGATATTAAAGGTATTCCTGAACTCAAAAATGTAGAGTATAAGCCAGGTGAAGGTTTGTTTATCGGTGCAACTGTCACAGTAAACGAAGTAGCTGAATCAAAAATAATCCGAGAAAAATACGAAGCATTAGGACAAGCAGCTGATACTGTTGCTTCGTTTCAATTAAGAAACCGTGCAACCTTAGTAGGAAACATCACCAACGCATCTCCTGGTGCTGATTTATCTTCACCTCTATTAGTGTACAATGCAAAAGTACACATTATAGGACCAGAAGGTGAACGAATTGTAGATATTGACAAATTCTTTACAGGTGTGAAAAAGACAGTTTTACAAAAAGATGAAATTGTAACAGGTGTATCTCTTCCAGATGTAGAGCAAGGAGATATGAGCACATATAACAAACAAGCTCGTATAAAAGGACATGATTTAGGTATAGCAGGTGTATCTGTACGTATAACTGCTAATAAAGAAGTACTTATTGCTATGTCAGCAGTAGCTCCAACTCCAATAAGACTTACTAAGCTTGAAAAGCTTATATCCAGTAAAAGCTTAACACCTGAAACTGCAGAATGGCTAAGTAAGGAAGTAGCTAATCATATAAACCCAATCTCAGATGTTCGTTCTTCAGCAGAATATCGTCTACATGTATCTGGAGTTTTAGCTAAAAAAGGATTGTTACAGCTTATCGAAAAGGGGGTTAATTAGAATGTGCGATAAACATAATGGAAATTGCTTTGAATATACTAGCTCAGGTATGCCTCCTGTAGCACTAAACTGCATTGTAAACGGTGAAGATGTTCATAAAATGATAGACCCTACAATGACATTGCTTCATTTTCTTCACAATGAACTAAAGCTTTTTGGTACTAAGGAAGGCTGTGGCGAAGGCGAATGTGGAGCTTGTACTATTATAATGAATGGTAAGACTGTGAATTCTTGTATTGTGTTAGCAATTGAAGCAGAAGGTGCAGATATACTTACAGTTGAAGGTCTGGCTAAAGGAAATGAGCTTTCTATTCTACAACAAGAATTTATTAAAAATGATGCTTTGCAGTGTGGTTTCTGTACACCAGGCATGCTAATGTCAGCCCGTTCATTGCTAGATAGAAATCCTGAACCAAGTGATGATGAAATAAAAGAAGCTCTTGCTGGCAACTTCTGTCGTTGCACAGGATATGTTCCAATTGTTGATGCAGTTAAAGCTACGTCAAAAAGGGAAAGAGAGGAGTTGAAATAATGAGTGATAAACAATACAAGCACATTGGTAAGTCTTATGATAGAAAAGAAGCACAGGAAAAGGTAACAGGTCAAGCAGTTTATGTACACGATATGGAACTTCCAGGAATGCTTTATGCAAAATGCTTACATTCTCCATATGCCCATGCTGAAATAGTATCTATCGATACATCTGCTGCAAAAGCTCTTCCTGGAGTTAAGGCTGTAATTACAGGAGAAGATGCTCCTTATCTAGTTGGTTTATATATGGTAGATAAAAACGTAATTGCTAGAAACATAGTAAGATACCAAGGTGAAATTGTTGCAGCGGTTGCAGCTGAAAATGAAGTCATAGCAGAACGTGCAGTTTCTTTAATCAAGGTTGAGTATAAGGAGCTACCAGTTGTTCATACTATAGATGAATCATTGGAAGGAAAAGTATTAGTTCACGAAGATCTTCACAAGTATGAGCATATGGAAGGCGTTTTCTTCCCACAAGCTCATACAAATATAGCAAGCTGGAACAGGACTAAGAAGGGTGACGTAAGTAAAGGATTTGAGGAAGCAGATTTTATATTTGAAGGTGAATTTTCTGTACCTGCAGTAGCACACGTTCCAATGGAAACACACGTAACTATTGCTCAAGCAGATCCTTACTCAAATAAGGTTAAAATATGGTCTTCTGCACAATCTCCTTTTGCAGTACGTCAATTATTAGCTAAATCTTTAGGTATAGCAAAAAGCGATGTTCATGTTGTTGTACCATACATCGGTGGTGGCTTTGGAGGTAAAGCAGGTATTCATCTTGAACCACTAGTGACTATTCTTTCAAGAGCAGCTAAAGGCCGTCCTGTTAAGTTTAAAGCTACTCGTGAAGAAGAATTTAACCTATTGCCTACTCGTGCAGGTATGAGAAGTAGATTTAAAACTGGAGTTAAGAAAGATGGTACTATTACATCTATGATAGTTTATCATGACTGGGATAGTGGTGCATATGCAGACTATGCTGTAAATGTTGGTAAAACAGCAGTTTATTCTGGTGCAGGCCCATACTCAATTCCAAACATAGAACTTCATTCTCGTACACTATATACAAACAAAGTATTTAGTACTGCATATCGTGGATTTGGTCACTTAGAAACTCACTGGGCAGTAGAAAGACATATGGATATTATAGCTCAAAAGCTAGGAATGGATCCTTATGAATTTAGAATGAAAAACTTACTTTGCCCAGGTACAACTACTATAAGTGGTGAATTAATATATGAAACTACTGGTAGCCCTAAAGCTTGCTTAGAAGCAGTTGCTAAAGAAATAGGCTGGACAGGACGTAAAACAGAAAAAGAGCGTCAAGCTGAGTTGAAAACTGGCAAAATTCGTGGTAAAGGCTTTGCAATGCTACAAAAAGCTCCTGCTATGCCAAGCTACACATCTACTTCTGCAATTATGCAAATGAATGAAGATGGTCATGTAAAGGTTATGATTGGTGCTGTAGATATGGGCCAAGGCGCTAATACTATAATGGCACAGATAGCAGCTGAAGAATTGCGTATACCTATGGAAAATGTTGAAGTTGTTTGGAATATTGATACTGATAAACATCCATATGACTGGAATACAGTTGCATCTAAATACACATTTATGGGTGGTAATGCTGTTAGAAAAGCTGCTAAAAACATGGTACAACAGATGAAAGAAGTTGCAGCCCAAGTACTAAGATGTCATCCAGATGAATTAACACATGGTGATGGATATATTTATCATGTACACCATACTGCAAGACGTGTTCCATATACTAAATTAGCAATGGGATATATGTATGAAAATGGTAATGGTGTTGGCGGTCCAGTAATCTCCCATGGAATATATATGGCAAGTGGTCTAACAAATCCAGATCCTGAAACAGGGCAAGGTAGACCAGGTTTAGTATGGACATTTGGTGCTCATGGTATAGATTTGGAAGTAGATGTAGAAACTGGAGAAATCCATATTTTAAAAATTGCTTCTGCATTTGACATCGGACAATGCATCAATAAGAAATTAGTTGATGGTCAGGTAATGGGAGGGGTAATTCAAGGAATAGGTTCAGCAATAGTTGAAGGATACAAATTTAGCCCAAATGGTAAACTACTCAATCCTTCATTTACAGATAACAAGATACCTACAGCTAAGGATATTCCTGATGAAATTGTTCCAATATATATAGAAAATCCTGAATCAGCTCAAATAGATGGTCCTTATGGAGCACGTGGTATAGGAGAACATCCTATGATTTCAGTGCCTTCTGCAGTAGGAAATGCTCTTTACGATGCACTAGGAATCAACTTCCACAGACTACCATTGTCACCAGAAAACGTAGCTTTAGCTATTGCAAATAACAATAAAAGCGAATAAATAATTAGTATAATATAAACTAAAATTTAACTCAGGTAGAGTATATACTCTACCTGAAGTTTCATATTTAGTCCTCAGCTAAAAATAAGTTGGAGGTAAATTAAATGAGCGAAACTGTAGTTAGAGACGAGCCCTTGAAAAAAGATTTGGCAGCTATAATATTAGCAGCAGGCTATTCGTCAAGAATGAAGCTATTTAAGCCATTATTGCCTTTGGGAAGCTCTACAGTTATTGAAAATTCTATTGATAGTTTTTTAGAAGCTGGTATTGAAAATATCACTGTAGTAATTGGCTTTCAAGCTAAAAAATTGATACCTGTATTAAACCATAGAGGCGTTAAATGGATATATAATGAGAAGTTTTCTGAAGGTATGTATTCATCAATCATTGCTGGAGTAAGCTCACTTCCTTCACATGTAAAAGGCTTCTTTTTATTACCTGCTGATATTCCTCTTGTAAAAGGAGAAACAATTGATAGCCTTGTTGAAGGCTACAAGCAAAGTAAACAAAGTATTATTTATCCTTCCTTCTCGAATAGACGTGGTCACCCTCCTCTTATCTCATCCTGCTTATTTCCAAAAATCATTAAATATGATGGGTCAGGAGGACTTAAAGCTCTTCTGAATAAGTATGAGGAGCAGGCATATTATGTTGAAGTAGAAGACGAAGGAACAGTTTTTGATATCGATACTTATGAAGATTATTTAAAACTCTGTGCTAAGTTTAAAAACCAATTGGAATCAAATTCTTTATGAAAGTATCACAAATAAAAAAGACGAATCCTTCATCTAAAAGGTTTCGTCTTTTTTATTTTGCAAAATATTAAGTATAAAATAGATTTATTTACCTGTATTTTATCTCTTAATATTTAAATATATGTAAAAATCACTATTGAAGTAGATATTATCCCGACAAAAGTTCCTGCAAATAGTTCTTTTATAGTATGTCTTCCCATCTTTATTCTTGACCAGAACACTATTGGTAGCATTATTAATGCATACCATCCCTTCCTGCCTACAAAATATATAAATAGTGTCATAGGTCCTGATACTCCACATGCATGTCCGCTTGCTTTTAATTTTACTACCTTGTTAACAAATGTAAGTACTACTCCAGAAAGCAAGTATGATAAAAATATTGTTGTTAAACTTTTTGGCGCATTAAACAGGATGCATACTATTGTACCAATAATATAACCCATAACTCCCATTATAAATGCAAGTTTTCTCTCGCCATCTCTTCCTTTATCCTTATATTTTGGTATTATGTACTTAAGTCCATAGGCTGAAATAGGCATTATGAATAAAAAAATTATAGCAACAATATACCATTTGAAACTGTTGTTAAAAATATAACTATGTTGCTTAAATAAAGTGGTTAATAAAGCCAACGCTATAATAGGCACTACTGATAAAATGCTTATTATCTTAGCTATTTTTAGCTTCATACCTTTATCCCCCTTTAACTGTTTCATGTTTTTTTATCTTGGTTTTAAGAGAAATTAATTAGTTATAAATTATACTTCTTAAATTTACGAACTACTGTTGAATGATCAACTCCAATGGCTTCTGCCATTTGTCTTGTACTTGAAAATAGTTTTTTCACATTAATTAAGTATTCCTTTTCCATACGTTCCATATATTCATTTAATTTGTACTCTGACATCTCTTTTCTACTCATATTATTAGAAGGGAAATCCAAAGTATTTCCTTGACTTAATATTACCATTTTTTCTATCATATTCTTTAATTCACGAACATTTCCTGGCCAATCATACTGCTGTAATTGAATTAATGTATCTACCCCTAGCTTTTTTGTAATTCCATATTTACTTGTATAACGCTTTAAGAAATTTACAGCTAAAGGAATAATATCGGATTGTCTTTCTCGTAAAGGAGGAATATTAATAGTCACAACACTTAAACGATAATATAAATCTTCTCTAAATTTGTTCTTCTGAATTTGTTCTTGAATATTTTGATTTGTTGCTGCGATAATTCGAATATCAATAGGAATTTCTTCTACACTACCTATAGGTGAATATACTCTGTTCTCCAAAACTCTCAAAAGTTTTACCTGAAGATATTGAGGTAATTCTCCAATTTCATCTAGAAAGAGTGTTCCATTTTGTGCATAATGAAGAATTCCTTTCTTCCCCTCTTTTAATCCCCCTGTAAAACTTCCTGGTGTATAACCAAATAGCTCGGACTCCATAAGTTCACCAGGTATTGCTCCGCAATTTAAGGTGATAAATCGTTGACTAGCTCTTGGACTATTTTTATGAATATAGCAAGCTACAACATCTTTACCAACTCCTGTCTCACCCAAAATTAATACACTTGCATCGACTTTGCTTACTGTTTGTGCCAAATTAATAACCTGCATCATCTCTGGAGAATTAGCTATAATTTCTTTATCACCACATTCTATACTATTTGACGACTGAGCAATTTTTTCGTTTACTTCCATTAAGTTTTGACTTAAATTAACATAACTAGAAATATCCCTAACATTGGTAACTGTATACTCTAGTTCCCCACTTGTTGAAAAAATTGGTTTTGAAACTGTAATAATCTCTACGCCATTTTTTTCATGGTGTACATGAGTATATGTACGTTGATACTTAATACAAGATAAACAAGTAGATTTAGTAATGATTCCTTTTGATACATATTCACCAATATTATGGTCTAAAATGGTTTTATCTAATTTCGTCATATTTAAATAGCTTGCATTTACATATAAA
This sequence comes from Proteiniborus sp., assembly GCF_040308045.1. Classification (NCBI taxonomy): domain Bacteria; kingdom Bacillati; phylum Bacillota; class Clostridia; order Eubacteriales; genus Proteiniborus; species Proteiniborus sp. Next base: position 61,394 of record NZ_JAWRHZ010000041.1, on the reverse strand, counting down.
ATTCTTCCTTCTGCATCACTAATCATTATTCCATCATTGCTCTCATCTATGCATTTAATTATATTTTCGTTTGTTATTAAGTCGTTTTTCATTGGTTCCTCTCCCCTTTTCAAAAGACAATAATCACAAAATAGACGAAGCTAAACAATCATACTCATAATTTAATAATACCACCACAACGCTTAATGTTAAAGCAATATAATATTAAAGATTAGTATAAGAAAGAACTATCTAACACTAATCTTTAATATTATAAGATAAATTTATAAATAATTTTTTATAACGCATTTTCTTTTTATATCTACAGTATGTATAGAAATATCTGAAGAGCGGAATGGAAAACTGAAGTTAATGGTGCATCACTCCCATTCCTTCTTCAGAACATAAATTAATAGTAATTACTCCTTAGTTTACATTGGAAGAACATTAATTTATGCAATACTTTACTAAATATCCATACTCTCCACAAAACCTTGCAGCCTTGTATTAATTTGTTCAAAAGCTGTTGCTTGCTGGTCAACCTCAATTACCAATAAAGGTATATTTTCTTCTTTCATCTTTGACATAATAATTGGTACATCATATTCCTCTGGATCGCAAAACTTCATTAGCGCCAATACAACTCCGTCTGCTTTGAAATGATGAGTTAAGTCAACTAAATGTTGAATACGTTGCTTATATGGATCAAAAGCCAAAGAACAAGTATGGTTTGTCCATTGCCTTGCAAGACTCTTTATAGCATCGCCTGCAAAAGGTACATCTGTCCTAAACTGCCTAGATTCTTGTGCTAAATCGTCTCCAACCACGTCAATGCCTAACGCTTCAAAATGGCTAAGAATACCTTTAGGTTCTAGCATAATTCCAGAAACAACAACTCGTTTATTTTTAGAATGTTCTACCGGCTGTAGTCGAAGCTTCTCATTTAACTCTCTAAGATAACATAAATACTCTTTTTTATCCATAAAATAAGATGCTTTGATAATTTGATGACGCACAGTGGGGGAAATAGTAGTTGTATGCATAGCAGCAATTTCTGTAAATTCGCGCATAGCTAAACGATAATCATTGTAAAGAATTATGCTTTCTCTTAATGCTTCTTCGGTAATCTCTACATTTAAAATATCTTCTAATTTTTTTACGATGGATCTATATTCATTTTCTAAAAACAATTCTGCACTTTTTGCTCGTCTATTTTGTGGGTAAACAAATGGAATAGCAGGGCAAGCTCCCTTCCATTTCTGTCCAAAACACTTTAGAGTATCACACATTGCAGGAATTAAAACTGCTTTTAATATATCGTAAGTGCCTCTGGTTTCATATTCCATCACAGACTGCATTATTGAGCAAGCAAATGCTGGAAGATAAGTTCTGGCTTTTCTAAGTTCAACCTCTCCTCCCCATAGCCCCACAGGTATGCAATTTGCAGCATAGATTATTTCCTCTGGAGCATAAGGTGCAACCCAACCTACTGCATTTTTATGATTTCTTTCACAAGATTGTTTAACAGCTTTACCTGGTGAATCAGCAATTTGTTTAAAATAATTAATAATTTGATTTATCTCCATTTTATTCTCCTTTATTTTTAATCTTCAGAACTGTTTTTGGAGGAAACCCTTTGACTCATCATTTCTACTAAAGCTTCGATACGTGTTTCATATTGTGCCTTAGAATAATTTCTTGGATCAGCCTGGTCTCCGTCAAAAGTGGTAATAGGAATACTTAAACTATCCTTTAATTCTTTTCCTACCTCATATTGAAGAAAATCACACATTTTACAACTACGATTCATATGCATAATTACACCATCACACTTAGTTTCTTCAATAATACTTTTTCGAAGATTAATTTGACCATCTAAAGACAGATTATTTCCCATGCCTGTATAAGCCTTTGCCATTTCAAAAAGATTTCCCGGTGTATACTCCAATGCCCAAGCTGACGGATACGTTGAACCAGTCATGTTGATTCCATGATTTTTCAGAACTTTATACGTATGGGATAAATATGGCCAACATGCTATACCATCCCACATAATTCTGTATTTTTCCTCTGTATCCTTTAACCCACACTCGCCTCTTGAAATCTTTTCTTCTAGTTCTTCCTTTAACTTTCTAAATGTCATTCCACATTCTTCTTTTCCCCTCATACAAACAATTAATGCCATATAATTAAACATATCAAAGCCACTTAAAGGCGAAGGACGCGCTGAACAAAGCATAGTAGCTTCATACCAGTCTTTTGCGTTCTGTGCAGATACCTTCATTACTTCTTGAAATTTTTCTTCATCAAAAGGCTTATTGCAAATTACTTCTAATTGATGAATGATATCATGAAACTGTGCTTCAACATATTTAATGTTTTCTTCCGTAATTTCTTTATCATGATTATATGGAACATCAACAATAAGCAAAGGTATGTTCAATTCATAGGCAATATTTTCATACCATTTTAATAAAGTTTCGCAGATATTGTTACATAGCAAAACTAAATCTGGCAATGGCAACTCTTCTGATACACATTTCTGTACATCCATGTAAGCTAAATTTGCTCTAGCATAACCACATATATCATTGGAATATCCTTTTCGTTCTGCATATTCCAACAATTCTGGCGCTCCCTTACGTGCTGCAATTCCTACTACATGATTTTCAGGATAGACTGTATAAATACCCATGGTTTCACAAAATTCACAAGGAGCAATAGAACTCGACCAACAAACTAAATCGCCTCGTTCCTTAGCTTTTCTTGCATCTTCCATATTCTTAGCCACCAATATATTCAGCATTTCTTTTGAAGTCATACTTTCATTGATAATACTCATATCCTACTCCTTTCTTGTCCAAACTCAACAGCAAAGAGTGCTGCACCAATTGCACCAATTAGCTGAGGTGTTTTGGCTACATAAACTTTTTGTTTTAAAACTCTTTCCAAAGCACGAATTACCCCTTGATTTTGTGCTACACCACCAGTTAGCGAAAAATCATTTTCCATATCCGTACGATATAACAAGCCAAGTGCACGATTAACAATAGAATTGTGTACGCCTCTAGCAATATCCTCTCGTTTAGTTTTTTTAGATAATAATGAAATTACTTCTGATTCTGCAAATACAGTGCATGTACTACTTACTGTTGCAGGAGCTTGAGATAATTCATCTAAAGCTCCTAATTCATTAATAGGTGTCTCCAGTATACGTGCCATGACTTCCAAAAATCTTCCCGTTCCAGCTGCACACTTATCATTCATATAGAAGCTTAACACCTTTCCTTTTTCATCAATAGAAATGGCTTTAACGTCTTGCCCTCCAATATCTAAAACTGTTCTTACATTTTTAAAGACATAATTAATTCCCTTGGCATGACAACTTATTTCACTGAATTGTTTATCTACATGTTCAAGTGAATATCTGCCATATCCAGTAGCCACCATATAGTTAACTTGCTCAATAGATAAAGTCGTTTTCGAAAACAATTCATCAATTACTTTTTTGGGTCCACTAGTTCCCGTTCCTAATTGCACCACACTTGTATGAATGATTTCTCGATTTTCATTCATTAATACAGCTTTTGATGATGCTGAACCAATATCGACGCCTAAATAATAAGAAGTATTCATTTTAATTCACTCCTAACTATGAAGAAGGTACTATTTTCTGACCCCCAGAAGTTCCTTCATAATGTAATGTATTTTAGTTAATAAAGGCAAACTATAATCCTTATTGACATAGATCCAGCCATGTTTTATCATCATTTTGATATTCTAATATTTCTGTTATCTTATTTTTTGCTAACTTTTTAATAGCTACAAGATCAATTTTTCCTGTACTATTCATGGGAAACTTCTCTAGTTGAAAAACAAAATTCGGTGTCTTATAGCTAGCAAGATGCTTTTTAACAAAGTCTTTTAACCCATCAGGATCAATTTTTTTACCTGGTTTCATTATTATTAAAGCAGTAATTTCCTCCTGAACAGCAGTATCTACATCTACTCCTACAACTTTAACATTAAGAATATCCTCACTATAATGTTCTATAACGCATTCAATTTCACTTGGAGAAATGTTTTCTCCACCCCGAACAATCATATCACTCATGCGTCCGCAGAAATAAAAATAATCGTTTTTATCTCGATACCCAACATCATCGGTTTTAAGCCAACCATCATGAGTATACTTTTCCAAATCCTTTTGAGGCATATTGTAATATCCCTTCATTATACAAAAGCCTTTTGTCTGGATTTCCCCTTTGACATTTGCATCGCACTCACAATTAGCTTCATTGTCCCAAATACGTATTTCCATATTCGGAATTGCCTTACCTATGGTTTCTGATTTTAACATAGTGTCATCATCATAGTGTGACAAAGTAATTAAAGGTGACGTTTCAGTCTGGCCATATCCTATTTGTAAATGAGGAATATTAACCTTTGAAATAAACTCACGATATTTCTCACTTGTTATGCCTGAACCTGCTAAAATACCAGAGTTCCATGAGGAAATATTATAATGACCAAAGCCTGGATCCTGAACTAAAAGCATTAACATAGAAGGAACCACATTAAATGCTGTAACATGATATTTTTCTATGAGTTTCATAGCTTGGTCTGGTTTATATTTACGCATTATTACTGTAGGCATCCCAACCATTAATCCCAATAAAAGTCCACATGTCATCCCTGAGCAGTGGAATATTGGCATACCAATCAGCATGACATCTTTATTTTTATTCCATCGCAATAAATCTGATAGTACTTTTGCATCATTAAGTATACTATAATATGAGAGTAAAACACCTTTAGGTAGTTGTGTGCTTCCAGAAGTAAAAAGCATACAAGCTGTATCTTCAGTTGTAACCAATCCCTTGGCCTTACTGAGCTCTTCCATGGTCTTCAATCCCAGGGCATCATCTAACTTCTGTAATTCAAAAGCTTCATTAAATATACTTGTAATACTAAAGAAATCCTTTAACTCAGGAAGATTTCTCTTAATTTTATTGATAACTTCCAAATAATCAATAGAACCCGTAGATTCTCCATAGAATAAATATTCAATATCAGCATAGGATAAAACGCTTTTCATTTCTAAATGCTTATATGAATAATTAAAAACAGCTGTAACTGCACCAATCTTCATTGCTGCATACATGATACAAACCTGTTGGATAGAATTAATGCTCCAAACCCCCACATGTGTACCTTTATGAATATTTTTTTTTAGCATCATTGATGCTATGATGTCGGTAATTTCATCCAACTGCTTCCAATTATAGCTGACATCATCAAAAATATAGGCTATGTCCTCAGGATAATTTTCTGCATTTTTTTTCAACACATCTGTAAGAGTAACATTCAATAAATCCATTTTATCCTCCTTGTTCGATAACACAGTCAGCTTACATAGGTTATTTTTCTTGATCGGCATGTAGATGCTTCTCAATTAGAATGCCTTTTGATATCATTTCCTGAATCTGTGCTTCGTTATATCCAAGTTCAGTTAAAATTTTTGAGGATTGCTCACCTAAGAATGGAGCACGATTTCTCGGTGGAAGCGTAACTCCGCCAAATTTTGCAGGTGTAGCACTTTCTATATATTGATCACCATTAGGCTGAGTAAACTTAGACAAGTATAAATTGTCCTTTGCTTGTTCAGAATCTAATATTTCATAAACATTACATACTATGGAATGAGGTATATCATTCTTCCTTAAAATTTCATCTAGCTCATCACGAGTGAATTTCATAAAACCTTCACTGATAATTTGAACAATTTCTCTACAATTTTCATTTCCCTTAGCAAATGTATTATATTCTGGATTTTCAATTAGTTCTTCTCTACCTATAATCTTCATGAAATATGGAAAATAACGTTCATACTCATGACAGCACACCATTATCCATTTATCATCTTTACATTTATAGGTATTATTCAATGGAGTATTCTCAAGACGACTCTTTGGATATTTATCTAAATCACTACATTGAATGGAAAGTATAGGCTCTAACATATTGTAAATAGCTTGTCCATAAAGTGATACAACTATTTTACTACCTTCTTCAGTACATTTCTGCTTGTACAGTGCAGCACATATTGCAGCAGCCATAGTGCTAGCAGTAGAATTATCTCCAAATGAACTTGGAGGGATTACAGGGGCTGTATTTTTTTCCATAGATGCAATCATTGCACCTCCTAATGCCCAGAAGCAAACATTATCAAAACCTGGGTCATTAGCCATTGAGCCTGTTTCTCCAAATCCAGTCATGTGTGCATGGATAAGCCTAGGATATTTGTCATGAAGAGTATTATAATCTAATCCTAACTTCTCAAGAGCACGAGCACGAGTATTGGTTAGAAAAACATCAGCATTTGCCAATAATTTATCCATGACATCTTTACCTTCAGAAGTCTTTAAGTCCAAGGCAATGCTTTTTTTATTGGCATTATGAACATCGTAAGTAATGTATTTCATTCCAGGTAAAGGAACGGCAAAACGTGTCGTATCTCCTTTAGGTACAGCTTCCACCTTAACTATGTCAGCACCCCAGTCAGCTAATATACGGCCAGCTGATGGTGCTGCTACATATGTTGTTAATTCAACTATTTTCACATTCTGTAATAGATTATATGGATTATTACTCATTATTCATTTCTCCTTATATAACGTATTTAGATTAATAAAGGTAACCTATAATCCTTTTTTAAAGCTCCTATTTATTCAGTTAAAACTAAATCTTCTCTTAGTTTTAATAGTTGGCATTTAGTTATTTTTGTATTTTTTTATTTCTTCAATAAATTGTGGTATAACTTCTAAAAGATCTCCTACAACTCCATAATCTGCAACTTTAAATATAGGTGCATCTGGATCTTTATTGATTGCAATAATAATATCTGAGCCTGACATTCCTGCTAAATGTTGAATTGCTCCAGATATTCCACAAGCAATATATATTTTAGGAGCTACTGTTTTTCCAGTTTGTCCTACTTGATGAGCATGTGGTATCCAGCCACTATCTACTGCTGCTCTAGATGAGCCAACTGCTCCACCCAATACTTCAGCTAATTCCCGAATGTAAGAGAAGTTTTCTGATTTTCCAAGGCCACGTCCTCCAGAAACAATAATTTCTGCATCTTCTAAATTTACTTCTGCTGATACTTCTTTGATAGTTTCTCGTATTCGAGTTCGAATATTTTCTTCCTGAATTGAAATGTCTTCTTGAATTACCTTTCCCTCTACTTGTCCAACTCGTTCTGGCTTTTTAAATACACCAGGTCTAACTGTTCCCATTTGAGGACGACGATCTGGACATTCGATTTTCGCCATAAGGTTTCCACCAAATGCTGGACGTATCCAAGTTACATTATTGCTTTCTTGGTTGAACTCAATACTAGTACAGTCTGCAGTTAACCCAGTTTTTAGCTTACAAGCTACTCTTGGGCCAAAGTCTCTTCCATTACTTGTTGCTCCAATTAAAATAGTATTTGGCTTATATTTATCAACTAGTTGTGTAAAGCATAAATAAACTGCATCAGTTAAGTACCTATTATATACAGGATTGTCAACTAATATAACTTCATCTGCTCCATACTCTAAGGCTTCTTTCGCTACTCCTTGTACATTATGTCCAATTACAACTGCAACTAATTTTTCTCCTAATGCATCAGCGATTTCTCTGCCAGGACGTAATAATTCAAATCCTACATTTTTTTCTTTTCCATCTTCGGTTTCAACATAAACCCACACATTTTTATATTCTGAATTCACACTCATGATTAGCCTCCTTTACAGTACTTTAGAATCTACTAGTAGTGACATTAAAGTTTTTACAGAACTTTCTACTGTTTCTTTTTGAATAATTACGCCATTTTTAGATCGTACTGGTGTATATGTTTTCTTTACCTTTGTAGGAGAACCTTTTAATCCACAATTTTCTAAATTTATGGATACATCTTTTGAAGTTAATACTGGAATTTCTGCTCGATTAGCAGCCATTTTGCTTTTTATAGTAGCATATCTTGGCTCATATTCAGTTTTGGACACTGTAACTACTGCAGGAGTTTGCACTTCAATCCAATCATATCCTTGATCATTGTCTCTTTTAATTAGTGTTTGAGTGTCTTCCTGTTTGATATCAATTGCATAAGTCACTTGGGGTAAACCTAGATGTTCTGCAATTTCTGGTCCTACTTGTCCAGTATCTCCATCTATGGCTTGCATTCCACAAAAGATTAAATCAAATGCACCTTTTTCTTGCTCTAAAAATCGAATAAAAGTAGATAAAATATAACTTGTGGCTAAAGTATCAGAGCCCCCAAAAACTCTATCACTAATTAGATACGCTTCATCAGCCCCTACAGATAAGCATTCTTTTAAAGCTGTTTTGGCTTGTTCTGGTCCCATGGAAATTACTGTGATATTTCCGCCTTCCTTTTCTTTTAGTCTAACAGCTAATTCTAAAGCATAGGCATCAAAGGTATTTACAATACTAGGTACACCTTGACGTATAAGAGTATTAGTTACAGGATCAATCTTGATTTCCGTCGTATCAGGAACCTGTTTCGCACAAACTAAAATATTCATTTAAATCCCTCCAATTTAATGTAGCATTATACCTGAAATGACAACACGTTGTATTTGATTTGTTCCTTCGTATATTTGAAGAATTTTTGCATCTCTCATCATTTTTTCTATAGGATATTCTTTCATATAACCATATCCACCAAATATTTGTAATGCATCACATGTCACTTTCATGGCAGTATCTGCTCCCATCACCTTGCTCATAGCAGAATAAATCGAATAATCTTTTCTATCATCTATCAACTCCGCAGTATGATAAACTAACTGACGAGCCGCTTCTGTTTGAATTTGCATGTCTGCAAGCATAAACTGTAATGCTTGTTTAGAAGCAATTGGTCTACCAAATTGAACACGTTCTTTAGAATATTTTACAGCTTCATCAATAGCTCTTTGGGCTAATCCAACACCAGTAGCTCCAACAAAAGGACGAGAAGTATCTAGTGTTTTCATTGCATAAACAAATCCTTTACCTTCTTCCCCAATTAAATGGTCCTTTGGAATTCTGCATTCATCAAAAATTACCTCAGTAGTATTCGATAAACGAATTCCCATTTTGTCTTCATGCTTTCCAATAGATACACCTGGACGGTCTCTTTCCACAAAGAATGCTGATAAGCCTTTTGTTCCTTTCGACAAATCAGTAGACGCAAACACAGTATATACTCCAGCTATTCCTCCATTGGTAATAAAACATTTTGTTCCATTTAATACATATTCATCGCCTTCTAAACGAGCTTTTGTACTTACAGAAGCTGCATCAGAGCCAGCATTTGGTTCAGTCAAGCAAAAAGCAGCTAATTTCCCAGACACAAGGATATCAAAGTATTGCTTTTTTTGTTCTGCAGTTCCAAATAAATTTATCGTACTGCATGCAGAATTACTTGCTCCAATAGCGGAAGCAAGCCCACAATCATATCTGCCTAATGTCTCCGCAATATATACTTCGGTTTTTCTATCCACCATGGCTCCACCATATTCTTCAGGAACCTCTAGTAAGTGCAATCCCATATCTAAAATATCTTTATAAATTTTTTCAGGAAATTCACCAGAAGCATCAATTTCTCCTACTACTGGAGCTACTTCATTTTCCAAATAACTTTCCACTAATTCTCGTAAATCTTTCATTTCATTTGTAACTTGCATAATAATCCTCCCTACTTTTGAAAATATTCAACTAATTATTATTACTTTTTTTATATTTCTTGTTTCTAAAATGTCCATAAGTCAATGATGGTAAAATTACCAAGAAAATTCCAATGTAACCAAAGTAAGAATATCCTACAGCAATAATCTTTGTTAATCCTGCAGAAGAAACTAGCATAGAAATCAAAATTATTATTATACCTATAATCAAAGATAAAGATTTTTTATTATTTGCTATTTTAAGACCCTTTTCAATTGAAAGGCGACTAAATAGCATTATATTTCCATAAACTACAGCAACTGCAGTAGATAGAAATGCACTAAATAAAGCAATAGAATAGATTACAACTAAATATCCTCCACCCATTAATTTTGTAGTAGCTAATATTGGTAAAGTTTCTTTTGCAACATCGGGCATAAAAGCTTGAATTAATAGTACAGTTAGTGCAATCATCACCCCATTAATAACAAACCCAATTCCTGTTACTTTTGTACAATCTTCATCTGTTTTTGTTAATGAAGTTGCACCTAAAAGACCTAAAAATGCAAAACATTGAAATCCAGCATAACTTAAAGCTTTCCAAGCTCCTTTCCAAAATGTTGAACTATCAACAGCTTGAGATAAGTTTTGCTGTAAAGTTACACTATTTTTGCCTATTCCCTGAATGCAAATTAATAAAAAGGAAACAACTATTAATATAGTTAAAACAGAAGAAGCTTTACTAACCAAATTTGACCCAAACATACTTAACAATAGTGTTAGTACACCAATAATTAATACAGATAAAAAATATGTGATTCCAAAGACTTGAGTTAATAATGCTGCTGCTCCAGCAATAGATGCACTAACTGCCAACATTCCTGCCATTATATAGCAAATATCATAAATTGGAGATAAAATTTTGTTATAAGGTTGAAATAATACTTTTCCAAATGAGTGATAATCGTAAGCATTATAATGACGCGCCATAATCATGTTTTCACGATAAGTTAATCCTACGACAACCATCGATAATACTGCAAATAATGCCGCATGCTTACCATATTTAATAAAAAAACTCATTGTTTGGCTCCCGCTAGCAAAACCTCCTCCTACGTGTGCGCCAAACCATACAGATGCAATACTAAATATTCCGCCTAATGCTAATCCATTTTTTTCTTTGCTCATTTTTATTCTCCTTATCAATTTATTTAGGTTATTAAAGGAAACCTATAATCCTTTGTTAAATAATAAACAAATAATTTTAAAAATATAATATACTTATTAGATAGAGTTACACCATACTCTCTTTGAGACAAAGATTTTGTCTTGAAAAAGGTGGTGTCTCTGTCTGATAAATAGCCACAAATAAGTTATACATTAACTCCTTTTAAAATATTTTACATATAAAATATGGTGGTAACGTTTTCCAAGCATGCTATCTACTAAAATATTTTTTGATTAATTAATATTTTGTTTAGTTATCAGAATACTCAAGTAATCTATTTAATTGATTAATAAAAGGGATATTATTAATTCCTTATTATTATATAATAGCAATTTTCATGCCAATTATTTAAACCTCAAAAAATGGCCTTCTCTTTCATTTTTTTAAAAATTGTTGACAAATTATTAACAAAAACCGGTGCATAAATGCCACTCCATATATATTGATGGTGTATTAATGCACCGTTTTGTTTGTATACAAAAATGCACCGCCAAAAGTTAAATTTATAGTCTAACTTTTGGCGGTGCATTTCAATCTCACTTAAAATCTTATTTTTTTATTATTCTTTAACTTTTGATTAAATTTACTCCCACTCAATCGTAGCCGGTGGTTTGCTTGTTATATCATATACTACTCTATTTACTTCCTTTACTTCATTTGTAATTCTTGTAGAAATCTTTTCTAATAGCTCTAATGGTATTGGGTACCATTTAGCTTCCATTGCATCTTTTGTAGTTATGGCTCTTAAAGCAATGGTATGACAATATGTTCTTTCATCATTTACAACTCCGACAGATTGAACATTAGGTAGTACTGCAAAGTATTGCCATATTTCTTTGTCTAGGCCTGCTTTTTTGATTTCTTCTCTAAATATCCAATCGGCTTCTCTTAAAATATCAAGCTTTTCTTTAGTTAGTTCACCTAATACTCTTACACCAATACCAGGTCCTGGGAATGGCTGTCTGTTTACTACTTCATCTGGAAGTCCAAGACGTTTTCCCACTTCTCTTACTCCATCTTTATAAAGCATTTTTAGAGGCTCTACTAGTTCAAAATCAACATCTTCTGGAAGGCCCCCTACATTATGATGACTTTTTACAACAGCTGTTCCTTCAGTACCACTTTCTACTATATCAGGATATATGGTTCCTTGTACTAGAAAATCTATTTGACCTAGCTTACTCTTCTCTTCTTCAAAAACTCTTATAAATTCTTCACCTATTATCTTTCTCTTCTTTTCAGGATCTGTAACACCCTTTAGCTTGTTTAAAAATCTTTCTTGAGCATTTACTCTTATAAGATTCATGTCGAATTTTTCTCTAAATAATTCCTCTACTTGGTCTGCTTCGTTTTTTCTCAAAAGACCATGATCCACAAATACACAAGTAAGATTTTTACCAATAGCTCTATGAACTAATACGGCAGCTACAGATGAGTCAACTCCTCCTGATAATGCACAAATTGCCTTTTTATCTCCTATTTTATTCTTTATCTCTTGAATCGATTCTTCAACAAAATTCTCTTGTATTATCCTTTGACCCATTTTCATTCCTCCAATTTCATTATTTAATATGATCTGCTATAATTTGGAGCCTCTTTTGTAATTTGAATATCATGTGGATGACTTTCTAGTAGCCCTGCATTAGTTATTCTTATAAATTGACTCTTCTCTTTTAAGTCTTCTATAGTTGCAGCTCCACAATATCCCATACCAGCCTTTAAGCCACCTATTAATTGATAAGTAACATCATTTAGAGGTCCTCTGTAAGGTACTCTTCCCTCAATTCCTTCAGGTACAAGTTTCTTGCTATTCTCTTGGAAATATCTATCTTTACTTCCAGCAGCCATAGCACCAAGAGAACCCATGCCTCTATACACCTTGAATCTTCTACCTTCATACAATTCCATTTCACCAGGGCTTTCTTCGGTGCCTGCGAACATTGAACCTATCATAATTACATCTGCACCTGCTGCTATTGCCTTTACTATATCTCCAGAATATTTTATACCTCCATCTCCTATTATAGGTATACCATATTTTTTAGCAACCTGTGCGCAATTATAAATAGCAGTAATCTGTGGAACACCAACACCTGCCACTACTCTAGTAGTACATATTGAACCAGGTCCTATTCCTACTTTTACAGCATCTGCACCAGCTTTTATAAGGTCTTCTGTTGCTTCTGCAGTAGCCACGTTTCCTGCAATTAACTGTAGTTCAGGATACTCTCTTTTTATCTTAGCTACTGTTTCTATAACACCCTTTGAATGTCCATGAGCTGTGTCTACGACTATTACATCAACCTTTGATTTTACTAGAGCTTTAACTCTATCCATTACATCTGCTGTTACTCCTACTGCAGCTCCTGCTAATAACCTGCCAGTGCTATCTACTGCAGAGTTAGGAAATTCTATTTTCTTTTCAATGTCTTTTATAGTTATTAGTCCTACAAGAACATTATTATTATCTACCAAAGGAAGCTTTTCTATTTTATGAGCTTTTAATTTTTCTTGTGCTTCTTCTAAAGTTATACTTGGTTCTGCAACAATTAGGTTATCTTTTGTCATTACATCATATATTTTTTTAGAAGAATCAGTCTCAAATCTTATGTCCCTATTGGTAATTATCCCTACAAGTTTCATGTCTTCATCTACGATAGGTACTCCAGATATTCTATATCTTTCCATAAGCTCTAATGCATCTGCTAAAATATGATCTGATGATAAATAAAATGGGTCTGTTATAACGCCATGCTCTGATCTCTTTACTCTATCGACTTCTAAAGCCTGCTTTTCTATGGACATATTTTTATGAATAATTCCTATGCCACCTTCTCTAGCAATTGCTATAGCCATTTTTGAATCAGTCACTGTATCCATTCCTGCGCTCATGATTGGGATATTAAGTTTTATTTTTTTAGTAAGATTAGTATTAGTGCGCACATCTTTAGGAAGTACTTCAGATTTTGCTGGTACTAATAATACATCATCAAAAGTTAAACCTTCACTAATAAACTTTTCCATTATATAGCCTCCTACATATTTTAATTGAGAGTTGAAAATTAGAAATAAAAAAGTACACCGTCCCTTGAGTGGAATTGTGTACATAAAAATACGACAAATACTAGAATTAATAATAATTCTAGCTAATTTCTATTCCACCCATAGTCAGATAATTTACGGTAATCTGGTAGAAACTCCCTAGCCATATTCTAGGGTATATATGAGTTTTTATATATATTTTCTTTTAAACTTAACAAAAAATTACATGATTGTCAAGGAAAATACTTATTATATTATTATTAATTATTATTAATATAATATTCTAAAATATCTGACATAATTTTTCAGTTTATTAATCATATTGTTTTAAGTCTCATTTTTTACAAGCTATATATTTTTTATAAATTGACATAATAATTATACTATTGTTTTAAGCTATCAAGATGGAGGTGGTATTTTGGAAAAATATGCAACAAAAAAGGATGTTGATTGCAAAACACTTCACTTAATAGATGAGCTTTTAAATCAAGAGCTTCTTCTTTCAAAAAAATGTACTTCCTACAGCAATACAATCTTCGATAGCGAATTAAAAAATATTTGCTACAATACCGGAAAAATACATGAGGAAAACTATAAGTTGCTACTATCTTATTTAAGTTCTTGATACTATTGTAGCTAAAGCTGTAAGATTCTTTAGTGAGTAAAAATCTATTACAAGGAGAGGATTATCTGTGTACATAGATAAACACCTTACAGAAAAGGATTTGTTGAAAGATCTTATTTATTCCGAAAAGCAACTATCAAATTCTTATAACTGCACTATAATGGAATCTTCATGTTCAGAACTTAGGCAAATACTTTTACATTGTCAATCAAATGTACGGCAAATACAGTCTTCCGTTCTCGAAGCAATTGAAATTAGATGTTGGAATAATATGAAATTAGCTAGTGAAAAAGAGATAGAAAATTTAGTTACTAAGTATAAGTAATTTATAAAACAAAAAAATGAGAAATATAAAACAACAAAGCAGAACTCTCCTATACTTTATAAAAAATACCAACAAAAGTTCATTAGCATACTTTTGTTGGTATTTAAATATCAATTATTTAATTAATCATCAAACTATCCAAATCGTTTGGTTAATGGGTTTTTTACATCATTCCGCCCATACCGCCCATTCCGCCCATTCCTGGCATAGCTGGTTCGTTTTCTTCTGGTAAATCAGTTACTACAGCTTCTGTAGTAAGAATCATAGCAGCTATTGATGCAGCATTTTGAAGAGCTGATCTTGTTACTTTTGCTGGATCTACTATACCAGATTCAATCATGTTTATATACTGCTCATTTAATGCGTCGAATCCAACGCCTTTTTCACTTGCTTTTACCTTTTCAACTATGATTGAGCCTTCTAATCCCGCATTTGCTGCAATTTGTCTAACCGGCTCTTCTAAAGCTCTTACTATTATATTAACTCCTGTCTTTTCATCTCCGGTAGTTGTATTTAATAATTCTTTAACTGCTGGTATAACATTGATTAATGCAACTCCACCACCTGATACTATACCTTCTTCTACTGCAGCTCTAGTAGCAGCTAATGCATCTTCAATTCTAAGCTTTCTTTCTTTTAATTCTGTTTCTGTTGCTGCTCCAACTTGGATAACTGCAACTCCACCAGATAATTTAGCAAGTCTTTCTTGTAGTTTTTCTTTATCAAATTCTGAAGTAGTTTCTTCTATTTGTGATTTTAATTGTCTTACTCTATCTTTAATAGCCTGCCCATCTCCAGCACCATTTACTATTGTAGTGTTTTCTTTATCGACTTTTACAGTTTGAGCTCTTCCTAACATGTCTAATGTAGCTTCTTTTAAGTCATATCCTAATTCTTCTGATATAACTTCTCCGCCTGTTAGAATAGCTATATCTCTTAACATGTCTTTTCTTCTATCTCCAAATCCTGGTGCTTTAACAGCTACACATGTAAATGTTCCTCTTAGTTTGTTAACTACTAATGTAGCTAAAGCTTCTCCTTCAACATCTTCAGCAATGATTAATAATTGTTTTCCTTGTTGAACTATTTGCTCTAATATTGGTAGAATTTCTTGAATATTAGTTATTTTCTTGTCAGTAATTAAAATATATGGGTTTTCTAATACTGCTTCCATTTTATCTGTATCAGTTACCATGTATGCTGATAAATATCCTCTATCAAATTGCATACCTTCAACTACATCAAGAGTAGTTCCCATTGATCTTGATTCTTCAACTGTAATAACTCCTTCTTTACCAACCTTATCCATAGCTTCTGCAATTAAGCTTCCTATTTCATCATCACCAGCAGATATAGATGCAACTTGAGCTATTGACTCTTTACTTTCTATTGGTTTAGAAAGTGTCTTTATTTCATCTACAGCAACGTCTACTGCTTTATGTATACCTCTTTTAACAATCATTGGGTTAGCACCAGCAGCAACGTTTTTTAATCCTTCTCTAATAATTGCTTGAGCTAATATTGTAGCTGTAGTAGTACCATCTCCAGCAACATCATTAGTTTTTGTCGCTACTTCTTTTACTAATTGAGCTCCCATATTTTCATATTTATCTTCAAGTTCTATTTCACGAGCTATAGTAACACCATCGTTTGTGATTAGTGGTGAACCAAATTTCTTATCTAGAACAACATTTCTCCCCTTTGGTCCTAAAGTTACTTTAACTGTATCTGCTAATTTGTTTATACCTTTTTCCATAGCACGACGTGCTTCTTCACTAAATCTAATATCTTTAGCCATTATATTCACACTCCTAAATTTTATTGAATCCATCATTAATAAACACTCGAGATTAAAATAAATATTTAGTGAACATTTGCAGAACATGACTATAATTCTTAGCAAATGTAGATGAAAAATACGTTAAGAAATTCGTATGTTTGAACGTAGTGAGTTTACGAATTTTAGTATTTTTTATTGGAATGAGCTTTAGAATTATTCATGTTCGAAACCGTGAACGTATATTTATTTTAATCTACTTCTACTCAACTACAGCTAATATGTCAGCCAATTTTACTATAGTGTATTCTACATCATCTACTTTAACTTCAGTTCCTGAATATTTAGAGAATATTACTCTGTCTCCAACTTTTATTTCATCTTTTTTCTTTTCATCTCCTGTTATTCCAGCACCTACTGCAATAACTTCAGCTATTTGTGGTTGTTCTTTAGCTGAACCTGGAAGTACTATACCGCTTTTAGTTTTTTCTTCAACTTCTACCTTTTTAATAACAACTCTGTCTCCTAATGGCTTAATATTCATGTTTGACCCTCCCTGTTTATTTTAATTTTATCTTTTTCTTTTTTATTTATTAGCACTCTCTATCGTTGAGTGCTAATTCTTACAACATATATGTTATCTAAAGCATTTTATAGAATCAAATGCCATTTTAGACTATAATTTCGGTTTTACCGTCATTATTCCATTTTATAATAATTTTTCTTCGTTTCTTACTTGATATTGCGATATATCTTTGCTTTTCATAATTCTATAAAAAATAGATGAAAAATCTCTATACACACCTAGTTATATTATTAAAATCTCAGTAAAAATGGAACAATTTCAATGGAAATTACAAAATATATAATAGGTATAAATATAGCTGGCAGCATATTTCCTATTTTTATCTTTTTCAACTCTAAAAGGTTAATGCCTATACCTATAATTAAAACGCCACCAACAGCAGACATCTCCGTTATTGCTGGTTCTGTTAAAAACCTTTTCCAATTCTCAATTCTCAATTATTTTTTCCAATACCTAATTCTCTTGCGTAATAAAATAAGTATTGCTGAGCATATCCTGCATATTCTCCAAATTTACCTTGGGCATATTCCTGTATTTCTTTTAGATTAGTATCCTTTTTTAAGTAAAAATGCTCCATAACCCTTTTTACCCAAACATCTATTGGAAAGGCATCAGGCTTATTCATTGAAAATAACATAATACAATCAGAAACCTTAGGGCCTACTCCTGTAAATCTTATTAGCTCTTTTCTAGCATCTTCTGTAGAAAGATTTTTAATCCTATATATATCTATTTGCTTACTGGATACTATAGTTGCAGCATTTATTATGTATTTTGCTCTAAAAGATGTCTTACAGTCCTTTAACTCTTCAAGAGATAGTTTATCTAAAACATTTGCTTCTGGAAAACTAAAATGCTTCCTTCCGTTGTATTCACCAATATACTCCCCATATCTTTCACTTAGCATATTTATTGATCTTTTAATCATAGGAATGCTATTTCTCGCTGATAATATAAAAGATATAAGTATTTCCCACACATCCTGATTCAATATCCTTATTCCATGTCCAAACTCTATAGCCTCCTTTAATATTGAATCACTGGATAATTTGTTTTTTATTTCTGTATAATCCTTCTTCAAATCAAAATAATCTGCCCATATGTTATTGAAGTCATCTAAGTTGGTATTAGAAAGAACTATATCTTCACCATCTCTTCTAACGTTTAGAATCCTTCCATATGCTACACCAGTATAGCTTCCATCCGCTTCTTCATCCCATCTAAAACATTGCCCACATTCAAAAATATGTTTAGGCTCAAAGTCTTTTAAATCTTTTATTATTATCTTATCCTTTTCCTCAAAAATTCTATGTTTCATAAATATCGTCCTCCATGGCCAGATATTCAATTTGCTTTATTTTAATAATATAACCAAAAACAATATACCATAACCTTTATTTTACCCTATAAATACAGAAAAAAGCAAACTAAACGTTACAAATTGTTTGCTCAACAAAATTAACCATAGAACTATTTAGTTCTATGGTTAATTATCTAGGAATGTAAGGAATGTTCGTATACAGTTTAATATTTAGTTATTAAATCTACATTACGAATATTTTAAATAAATATTTTTTATCTTAAGCCGTCTTCACATTTAGCTTCTTCTTTTTTAAGTCCGCCTACTCTTGGATGTGGTCTTCCACAGTTTGTAACTGATAGGATTAGAACTATTTCATTGTCTCTTGGTGCATCTGGAACTCTTACTTCCATTGCATCAAAGTGAGTTCTAACAAATGCTGCATCTTTAAAGTGTAGTGGTACATCTATTGAACAACCTGGATATCCCATTTTTTTAGCTGAAGGAATAATAGCTTTTCCTCCTCCAAGTCCTTCTCTAAATGGCTTTCCTAGTGATGGGTGAAGTAGTGCTGCTGCATGCTCAAGCTCACCATTTCCACCAACTATTGCTGCTTTACCATAGCTTTCTGCTTCGCTTTTATCAATACCTGCTGCATTTAATGCTCTTTCAACTAAGTCTGGTGCTATTGATGATGCCCAATCTGATAATGGTGAAAGATCTTCAACATATTTTCCTGCATAAGGATTTTCAAACACTACTGCTATTGACACTCTTTTATGGCTTCCTTCTACTTCTTTTCCGCCATCTGCTTTGATTTCTTCTACAAAAGTATAATATTTTCTTATTTTAATATCCATTTGTAAAGCCTCCTATTATATTATTAGTTTTATTTATAAATGTATAGATTCTACACTTAAGTCTTCTGGACATTTTACAATTGTTTCATCTATACATAAAATAGCAGCTTTTATTATTTCATTATTATACAAGTCTTCTGCTATCTTAAGCCCGTTTAATAATGCTTTATACTTCTTCTCTTGTCTGATTTTACCTACTTTTAAAGTTATAAGTTGACCCTTAATATCAGTTCCAGAATCTATTTCTTCTGCAAGACAACGAATAATATTCTCATCTTCCACATTAGTCATATTGCCTATATAAGTAGCACATGCATCTGCAGTAGCAGCATTAGATGCTAAAGCTACTGCAGCAGTGGCTATTCCTTTAGTAAAGCTTCTGCCTCCTATACCACTAGTGCATATACCGTGAATTCCCTGTTCTTCTGTAATAGTTAAAACTAGCTGTCTTTTTTCATTGCTCTTTGTGTATGGAATTCCAACTTTAATTGGCTTTCCTTTCAAGTCTTTTAATGCAATATCTCCACCGTTATTTATAATGACTCTAGTGCCACCTAGCTCTATTGCTTTTTCTAGAGCCACATCAGAAAAGGAACCTGCTACAGCTCCAAGGGTGTTAAGCTCTTCATAACCACACTTTTCTACTGCAGCAATCATCTTATTTAAGACTTTAGGAAATTCATTATTTATATTCCTATAAGCTCTCATCTTTTTTAAATCAGGAATATAATGCACTAGCTTATCAAATTGGTCTAGTATATATTCTCCTACTTTAAATCCTATTTCAGGAACTCTCTTGCCTTCTATAGACACATCTATAACCATTTGTATAGGACCGTGATTTACAAATACTCTATTGTCTTGAAGCATTTCAATCATAACTATTCCTCATTTTCAAGCATTTTTAAAAGTTCATCTTTAGTAATTATAGACTCAGTATGTCCTCCAAGCTCTTCGTATTTCTCTCTTGTCATAGTATACTCAACTGGAGCTACTGTTGCAGGTGTTGGAACCCAAGTTGTAGCTTCTGGTACCATCTTTCCTACATCTACCATGAAATTTATTCCTCCTCCAGGAAGGATAAACACTGGCGCTCCTGCTACAGTCATTCTAATTTTTTCTTCATGTATAGCATCAGTTAATTTTCTTGGGAAACTAGTTACTCCACCTCTTGCACTTCCACCTGTTCCACCAGTATATATAACTGAAACCTTTGATTCTTCACATGTATCTGATATTAGCTTAACTGCAGCTAATACTTCTTCTGTCATAGAAATTTCCTTAACTGAGCCGTCTTCCTGAACTTCTAATAGTGCTGCTTTTTGTCCAGTAGTTTCAGTTACAAGAATCTTGTATCCTGGCTTTGCTAAATCCATGTTTACAGAAGTAACAGCATCTATTGGATTAACTATTTCTGTACCTCCCCAACCATGGCCAGGCTTTCCAAAATATCTACCTCTTGTACTCTTAACTCCATAAGGTACTACTCCACTATATTTCAATCCAACTTCTTCACCTGCAAGGTGTTCTGATAGGAGTCCTATTACATGGTAGTCTAATATTATTGCTTCGTTTACTATCTTACATAAATGTCTTGCGAATAGTCCTACAGTAGCACTACCACAGCCAACTCTCATTAGCTTTTCCTTTGTGCCATCAATAATAGGTGCTTCACCTTGTTGTATTTCTAGTGTGCTCCCATTATCTACTTTTAATGTTACTCTTCTTCCATTGGCTAAATCTACAATAGTTCTTGCAACTATAAATCCGTCATTTCCGTTACTTAGAAGATTAGCTCCACCTATAGTAAGCATTTTAGAACCATATTCTTCTGTAGTTACCATTCCGACTACTTTACCGTCTCTTTTTACTTTAGCGCCTTCGTCTCCTATATGGATGTTTGTATCTATTTTTACTTTTACACCACTATAGCTTAAGGGAGCTTCAGTAACTACTGTTACTACGTCTACACCTTCTAGATTATCTTGTACAATAAATGGTGCTGGACGACAGCATGGATAGTTTGTCCCACTACCTACAGCAGTTATAAGTGGTTTATATGGTAAATTTTCTTTTTCAGGAACAGTAGTTATAGCATCTACAACTAACTTTCTATTTCTAACGATTTCGCCATCTACATTAGTATATCTCTTACATGCACCTGTTTTTCCTACTGGTATTGTACATCCAACAGGACAGTGAGTACATTTAACTGTTTCTGGTTTTTGCTCTTCTGTTTTTTCTATTGCCTTAAATGGACATACTCTAAAGCATATTCCACAAGATACACATTTATCATTTGTATAAGCTTTTTTTTCTTTAACTTCTATAGCATCTAAAGGGCAGTTTCTTACACATATACTGCAGCCTTTACATTTATCATAATCAATTACTATCATAGGCTATTTTTCTCCTTTCTAGCTTAGCAGATAACTGCACCATGAGTTGCAGGAGGTGTGTTTTTGCTTTTTGTAAACATTACTTCGCCATCAATTATTACCATTGATACTCCTGGAACATCTCCAGCTTCAAGAGCTTCTAAGGAGTTTTTGCCTATTGAGCCCATTGGTGCGTCCATTATTACGAAGTCTGCTTCTTTTCCTTCTTCAATAAAACCTACATTTAATCCATAAGCCTTTGCTGTATTACCTGTTGCAAAACATATTGCTTCTGCTGCTGAAGCATTTGTTTCTGAAGCAACATAAGATAATGTTCTTAGAACTCCTAGAGGTATTATACCTGAACCTGATGGGGAGTCGTTTCCAACAATAATTCTTTCTAATTGGTCCTTTTCTTTTACTGCATTAACAGTATGTTTCATTATTTTATAGTTTCCGCATTGTACAAGTTCTAAAGCCATCTTAGTATTTTCAATTATCTTATTAACTTCCTCAGGTGCTATTGCAGTAGGTCCACCATTAATATGTGAAACTACGTCTGGATCTGTATTTATAACATCTTGAGCTGTTATTGTACTACTACCAGGAATTGAAGTTCCACCTGTATGCATCATAACTTTAAATCCATTTTTTCTAGCCCACTTAACCATTGGAGCTGCTTCCTCAGGATCTTTTACTGATCCTAGTCCTATTTCCCCTACTAACCAAACTCCTTCTTTTGCAAGTTCTTCAAAATCTTTTTCTACTAATCCTTTTTCAAGAATCAATGCTCCACCATGAAGCTTAACTCCACCTGGTCTTGCATTTTTTGAACTCTTATGTGCAAGTACTGCTAATGCTTTTGTTCCAGTAGCGTCTTTTGGTCTACCTGGAGTGTGACATTCTCCTGCTGATATCATTGTTGTAACTCCACCATGCATTGAACCATTTATAAATCCTAATGTGTTTTGTCTTGGTGTAAAGTCTCCTAATACTGGGTGAACGTGAGAATCGATAAATCCTGGTGCTACAGTTGAGCCTTTTGCATCAATTACTTTATCGCATTTAAACTCTTCTAATAATTTTTCTTCACCTATTTTTAGTATTTTACCATCTTCAACTATAATAGTAGTTGCTTTTGAAATAGGAGCTTTTACATCCCCTGTTACTAAAATACCAATATTTTTAATACCTAATTTTGACATTCTAACTACCTCCTTAATTAAGTAATTATTTTGATACTAATTATACTTGCATAATCTATGCCATAAAATTAACGAAAATATATGAGGTTTCTCCTGCTTTTAACTGATTCTTAATTTTTGATAATTCAATTAACCATTTCAATAATGCAATGTGCTTATTTTAATCAATAGGAAAGGCAATTATACTTGTCTTAGCTTCATTTCATTTATGAAATTATGGTTTTGTTTGTGAAATTATCTAGAAACTGTAGAGACTTATAATTAATTATTCTCTTACATAGCCATCTTCAAGTTTTGCATATTCTCCTAGACCTACTAAGTCATTGAAGTCTGCGAATGTTATCATTTTATCAAAGCTCTTTGCAGTAGTACCATTTACTTTTAACTCTTCCATTAAACCAAACATAGCCTTTGCAGTTACATAAGTTGATGCTGTTGGGTATATAACTAAATTGTATCCAACTTCTTCTAGCTCTTTGTTAGTTAAAAGAGGAGTTCTACCGCCTTCAACCATATTAGCAAGTGTAGGAACTTTTATTTCACTATTTACTCTTTTCATTTCTTCTACACTTTCAACTGACTCTACAAATATTACATCTGCTCCTGCTTCTTCATAAGCCTTTGCTCTTTTTATAGCTTCATCTATACCTAATATTGTACGAGCATCTGTACGAGCTATTATAACAAAATCAGGGTCTTTTCTAGCTGCTACAGCTGCCTTGATTTTGCCAACCATTTCTTCAAGGCTTACAACTTTTCTTCCAAGCATATGTCCACATCTTTTAGGTGCTACTTGGTCTTCAAGCTGAATTGCTGCTACTCCTGCTGCCTCGTATTCTTCTACTGTTCTCATAACTGTTATAGCATTTCCAAAACCAGTATCTCCATCAGCTATAACTGGTATATTTACAGCGCTTGCAAATTTTCTAGCTCTATCTAGCATTTCAGTCATACTTAATAATCCAATGTCTGGTTTACCTAAAACACTAGCTGCTTGTCCATATCCTGTCATGTATACTGCTTTAAATCCTGATTTTTCGATTACTCTTGCTGTTAATGCATCATGTGCTCCTGGTGCTACAAGTATTTCCTTATCATTTAATAATTGTCTTAGCATAGAAGATGTTTTCATTTTGTTACCTCCACTTTTTTATAATTTAAATTGTTTTTTTAGTATCTGAAATGCATACTCTTCATCAACTTGTGAAATAATGCCTCCAGTATAAAGTATATAATTTTCATCTATTATTATTTTAGGGTCATTAGGTAAAAGCGAAATACCCTTATCTTTTAATGCGTTTTCTATGATTTTTTTACTTTCAGAAGCTTCTCTATGTGAGAAGATTCCTCCTACTCCTATTATGGTATTTACATTTCTTAAATCCCTACCTATTGGCATCCCTGGCAAAATACCTGTAATAGGGTCTGCAACAGTAGAGATAAATCCTGCATGTCTTTTTAAAGCTACTTCTACTGCAGTTTCTGCAATAAGTGTATCAAACATATATTCTTTTTCATTTTCAGCTATATGTCTTGGTGTTTTTTCTACTTCAGTACAGTATTGAGTAAATTCCTCTAGTAGCTCTTCATCTTTTAATCCTCTTTTGTGAAAAATAGCTTTAGGGCTTACTGTATCTAGAACTCCCATTGCACTAATACGCATTCCTAAGTTACCTTCAACAGTTCTATAAGAAACTTGCTTTTCATTGCTTACTATAAGTCCTATTTCTTCATCTTCAAGGTTATCATATCCAGGTATTATGGAATGGACGTCAGTAGTTGCTCCACCTAAATCTACTACTATTATTTCACCTATACCTTTTTCTAGATAAGTCCCCTTTGCAAGAAGTTCAGAAGCTATTAAAACTGCTCCAGGTGTAGGTATGATTTTATCATTAGTTATCTCTTCCTGTAATATGCTTAGGCCTTGAGCTTTAGTTATTTGCTTTATAAATTCTCTATGAATAGCATCTCTTGCTTCCTTTACCCTAAGCTGGTGAATTGTAGGCATAATATTTGGAACTCTTACATGAGATACCTTGCCTTCTCTTAATATCCTTGCGGCCTCTGCCTGAGCCTTGATGTTACCTGCAATAACTACTACTCCTTTAACCTTGCTTTCTACTATTAAAGAGGCATTTTCAATAAGTGAAGACTCATCACCAAAATCAGTTCCTCCTGCTAGTAGAATAATATCAGGATTTATCTCTTTTAGAATTTGTACTCTGTATTCTGGTAGATTTTCATTAGACACTATTTCAAGGATTTTAGAACCTGAGTTCATAGCCACTTCTTTTGCGGCTTTTGCAGTTACTCTAGTCATATAACCCATGGCTACCATCCTTAAGCCACCTGCTGCACTACTAGAGGCTAGAACATTTTTAGCTTCTATCTTATCCTCATCTAATTGTTCTTTTATAATATCTTGTCCTGCTTTTATGCCTTTATAAACATTGTCAACTGTAGTAGGCGACTGTACAGTCGCCACCAGTTCACAGTCTTTAAAAAGTCTTAGCTTAGTATAAGTGCTTCCTATATCTATTATTAGATAATCGTATTTACACATTTTTATTCATCCCTTATTTAACTGTATAGCAATTGCCATCCATAATTCTTCTTGCAGTTCTACTTATTGCTGCCTTTTCCAATTTCCAGCTTCCGTTCTCACATTTTGCTGCTGCGTCTACAGTTATTACTCCTGCTGGATGACCTATTCTTAGAACGCTGTCCTTACCTCTTCCTTTAGCCTTCATTGCTTCATTTACAATAGTGCCTTCTATTCTTGCAGCTGCTCCTGTACATGTTGTTGCTGTACCTGCATAAGTTTTATGCACAACTTGCATGAACATAAGTCTAGAAACAAAATCTACATCCGCTTCTTTTATTTCTTTTCCCTTAGTAAAGTCTACATAGTCTTGAGCTGGAGAAACAAATGCTATCATAGGAAATGCGGGAGCTTCTTTAACTGCATTTTTCCAATCACTAACTAATCCCATCATAGCAGCTGCCTTACCTCTTATTTCCTCTAATGTAGCTAACATTGCTTTGTTTTCATCTATTTGTGATGGTGTCTCAATACCAGTTAATTTTAAGTCTTTTGCTCTTACAAAAACAACAGGATTTGCTGCATCTACTAAAGAAGCTTCTATTTCACCATATCCAGTTACTTCTATTTTATCTATTACATTTCCCGTTGGAAGAAGTTTACCTGTTGCTGCTCCAGCAGTATCAGAGAAATCAATAGTTATTTCTGAGCCTGTTCCTGGAACACCAGCTATAGAATAATCTCCTGTAACCTTAGCCTTACCATTTTTAACTTCTACTCTTTCAACTAATATTTTACCTGTATTAGTATTGTGTACTCTTACTGTTGTATAAGGCTCTTCAACTTTTACAAGGCCTTCGTCTACTGCAAATGGACCTACTCCAGAAGATATATTTCCACAGTTTCCTGAATAATCTATTTTAGGTGCTACATATGAAACTTGTCCAAATGTATAGTCTACATCAGCATCTTCTCTTGTAGAAGGCCCTATAATAGCTAGTTTACTTGTTAATGGATCAGCTCCACCTAAACCATCTATTTGTCTAATATCTGGACTGCCAAATATTTTTAGTATAAGTTCATCTCTTTCTTTTTGATCCTTTGGTAAATTTTCTTCTTTAATAAATATTCCTTTACTAGTGCCTGCTCTCATTATTACAACAGGTGTTTTTATTTGGTCCATATTATTTCCTCCCTGTCTTTTTTTAATCTATATAAGAAAAGGTTGCTTGCAAATAAAATTATTTATTTGCTTTTTTAGCTAATTCATCTTCAACCCATTTTATGCATTCATCAAGGTCAGTTCCAGGTCCAAAGAAGTTATCGACTCCAAGGAAACCAGTTCCCTCTTCCCTGATTTTCTTTTCGTACATAGCATGTTCTTCTTCTTTTTCTGCTATTCTACCACCTGCTAGAAGTACCACATCATCCTTTAGTCCAAGTTCTTCGAGTCTCTTAGCAACTCTTGGAAATAATGTAAGGCCTAATCCTAATAGGTTACTTACTCCAATAACACTAGCTTTAGTTTCAGCAGCAACTTCTGCTACTGTTTCTGGTAAATTCATACCTCTTAAGAATATTACCTCATATCCAGCTTTTTGGAATGCTTCTTTAACCATGTTTATTCCAACTACGTGTGCATCTGCTCCAACTGTTGCTAAAACTACTTTTTCTTTCTTAGTAATTGGAGTTTCTTTTTGAACTTCTACTTTTTCTTTAGCAATAGGCATGTACTTTTCATCTACTCCTAGTGGAGTGTAACCTGGCACATATCTTCTAATACCATCTTTATCTCTATGTGTTTTAACGAATCTCTTAAGATCCCAACCACCTGCTCTAGGTGTATCTAAAATACCGTTTTTTCCTGCTTCAACTATTAAATCAATTAACTCATGATCATCATATTTAGCCCAGAAATCAGCATTTATTTCTTCAGGTTTCAACATCTTATCTCTCTTAAGTGCAGCTGTTAATACTGCCATAGCTTCAGTCTTTATTTCTTCTTTTCTTTGGTCTATAAATGGATCATGAATATCAACCTTATAAGTTCCCTCAAATACATTTTGTGTAGCCCACATAGCCTTAGCCATAGATTCACCAGTAGGTATACCTACATTTTCCGCTGCCTTTGGCCTATAGAAGTTTGCTCCTGCAAGCTTTGCTGATGCTGCCATTCTAGCAAAGTGAGCCTGTTCTGCAATAAGATCTGCTGGTGGATTTTGGAACGTTTCTGGAACTGCTATTATAAATTCACTCCAAATAGTTTCTCTAAAAGCTTTTACTAAAGCTAAGTCAGCTAATACGTTGATTCCTGCTACGTTCATTTGAATAGCACTTAATGCTCTATCTAAGCCTGCTTTCACCGCTAAACCTTCAGATAATAAAACCATTGCTAAAGCCATACCATCTGTTCCCATTATATTGTTTATATGCTTGTGAGTATCAAGCTGAACAAACATATTATTTTCTGCACAGATTTGAATTGCCTTGTATCCGTTTTCTACCTTTGTTCTGAAATCATGTATTCCTCTTCCACCAAAGTGTACGTGAATAACTGGCCCTATGTCAGTACCATCAAATCCAGCTATTAATGCATTTAAAACATTTAAATGAGTTGTATCTCCTGTAGCATTTATTCTAATAGGATGCTTTGAGCCACCACCCATTTGAACAAATTCTCTTTCTCCTTCTGGGGTAATTCCACCTTTTCCTCTAGATTGCTCTATTAGTTCTATACCGTCTAGTGGATCAATATGTCTTGTAGCTTCTGAGTGAACAAACTGAAATATTGTAACACCAAGCTTTTCAGCCATATCATACATATGTTGTGATTCTTTAAATGTCTCTTCTGCACTATTTCTTCCAAGTATAGGATTTAGAATAGGGTTTCCTGTCTCTACAGCTTTTCTTCCAAGCTCAGTTAATCTATATCCACTACGTACTACTCCATTGATTTCTCTTGGATATGGGTCAGGTAAACCTTGTACTTCTCCATTTTCATCAATATATGGCATTTTGACACCGAAAGCTTTTTCATAAGCCTTTATTCTGTCAATGTCTTCTCTAATAATTCTCTCGGTATTTGGTCTTTTCTTAGCCATTAATTGCACCTCTCTCCACTAATTTATTTCTAACTTTATTTATTAGTCCACCTGCTTGAAGAGTTTCAAGTGTGGTTTCTGATAAAGGATTAAGCTTGTATTGGTTCTGTGTTCTTAGATTTGTTATAGTTCCATTTATTAAATCTACTTCGAACTCGTCATTTTCTTTTATTTCGTTTTTTATTTCTTTTATATATTCACAAGTTACTACTGGTAGCCCTATATTAATAGAATTTTTTCTAAAAATCCTTGCAAAGGATTTGGCTATTATTACTCCTACACCGCAGCTTTTTAAAGCTACAGGAGCCTGTTCTCTACTAGAGCCACAGCCAAAATTGTCATCAGCTATTATAATGTCTCCAGTTTTAACTTTCTCTGGAAAGTCTGGAATTATACTTCCTCTTAATGTAACTTTCTTCAATTCTTCAACAGGATAGCTCATAGCATATCCAGGAAGTATTTGGTCTGTATCCACATTTTCATTTAATATAAATGCATTTCCTTTTATCTTGTCCATTAACTACCCCTCCAATGGAATTACTGTGCCTGGGCATGTAATACATCCTCTTACAGCACTTTCTGCTACTGTTCTAGGAGAAGCCAAGTAAATCTTTGCTTCCTTGTGTCCCATTCTTCCTGGGAAATTTCTATTTGTAGTAGATATAGCCACATCTTCTTTTGCAAGTAGTCCCTGATGTGCCCCAAAACAAGGTCCACATCCTGGGTTAGTAACTATTGCACCTGCTTCTCTAAATATTTTTGTTAAGCCTTCTTCTTCCATTTTATCTAGAACCGTCTTTGAAGCAGGAACTACTACCATATTAACACCTTGTGCAACTTTTCTTCCTTTTAATACTTCTGCTGCTATTCTTAAGTCTGAAAGCCTTCCATTTGTACAGCTTCCAACAACAGCTTGATTTATTTTTTGTCCCTCTACTTCTTTAACAGGTTTTACATTACCTGGAGATGAAGGACAAGCCGCTACAGGTGGAATAGCTAATGCGCTAATATTATATGCTTTTTTTACATTACCTATTTCTTCATTTCCTTGATCAATGTAACCAATCATAGCTCCCATTTCTATCATCATATTAGAGATTGTCATTTTTTCTTCATTACTTAGTCCTAATATTGTACTTCCACTGAATATTACTGCTTTATCAGTAAATCCATTTGTTCCAAATTTACCTATAACATAAAGAATAATATCCTTTGCATAAACTCCAGGATTTAATTTTCCATCAACGTTTATTAAATAAGTTTCTGGTACTTCCAAGTCAAGCTCTCCTAAGGCCATAACTGCCGCAAGTTCAGTTGAACCTAATGGTATAGCCACTGCTCCATAGGCTCCTGCTGTACAAGTATGGGAGTCAGCTCCTACTACAATATCGCCTTTTTTATACAATCCTTCTTCATGGACAACTTGGTGAATAACTCCTTCAGACCTGCCATATATTTTTGCACCAAATCTTTCACAGAACTCATTTATTGTTCTATGCTGAATTCTTGAGTCCACTGATGAACAAGGTATATTATGGTCCATTACAAATACGACTTTATCCTTATCAAATACTTTGTCTACTCCTATTTTCATAAATTGAGCCACTGCTAAGGGACCAGTAACATCGTGAGCTATTGCTAAATCTACTTTTACACTTAGTTCTTCTCCAACTTTAACAGTTTCTTTATTAGCTTTTTTTGCAATAATTCTTTCTATAATGTTCACTTGTCTCACCTTCTTTCGACTATTCAACTAGTACTATGCCTAATTTATTAGCTATATCAATAGCTTCTTGTTTTGAAGGTGTAGCATTTCTTAATACTAATCTTCCTCCACCTCTATTTAAAGCATCTACCATGTATGTTCCTTGGTCAGTTTCAATTGTAATTCTTTGAACTTGATACTCATCATCTTTAACTATTTCTACTGCTATTCCTTCTTTTTCTACTAGCTCCATTACTTCTTTATACATTTTTCCATCAGCAGTAGATGCTCCATAAACAGCCCCCATCAATACTCCTGGAACATTTATTCCTCTACGTGCAAATAATTCTGGGTAAAGCTCTATTTTAACTTTCTTTATTTTCCCTTTTGCTAAGAAGTGAGCAATTCTACCTGTATTTGTTGGAGAACCAACAGCTTGACTACTACCGCCAACAACAGCTTCACCTAAAGTGTTAGTAATTGGTCTTGCACCTTCAGCTAGCTTCTTAGCTATTTTTTTTGCTTTAACTAATGTTTGTTCAATATGTGCTTTTTCTTCAGCTTTAATTTTTTCATCTATAAGTTTTTCTACTGGTTCCTTAGTTTTAAAGAATGGCTGCATAAACTCTACTACTACAGGTACTAAAGCCTTTGCTGATATAGGATGAATCTCTGTAGCCATTGCAAGCATAACATCTATTGGCACATTAACTTCAATACTAGTCTTAACTGCTAAGCCTGCTGACATTGTACCATTTAATATAGCTCCTCCTATATGAGTTGCACATAGGGCTGGTACCATAACCCTTGGAGTACAAGGAACTCCTATCGTAGGAGAAATAGCTATAACCATAGCACGTTCTGTGTCCTTTGCGCTTCCTCCCAATAGTTCAACTGTTGCAGCGGCAATGGCAGCTGAACCTGCACCGAAGCCTTCCATATTACATCCAGTAGTTGTCTTACCTACTCTAAACATTGAGCCTACTTTCAATATTATTGCAGCTACTTCTGCTACTCTACTCTTTTCATAACCAGATTCAAACATAGCTTTAATAAAGCCTGTATAAGGACAAGAGTCTCCAGTACCTGCACATGGATTAAGCCCTATACCATGATTTCCTACTTGAGCTGCTATTGTATATACTAGAGCTTTGTCAACAAACTCATCCTTAAATAATCTAAATCCCTCCATATTATTTAATTCTGAGCCAGTTGTACCAAGTAACAAACTACTTCCAGTAGTTAATCCAACTTCTACAGCTTGTAAATTATGTTCAAACTCTTTTAATACTTCTTCTAATATTTCTTCTCTATTTTTACCTGTTTGAATTTCTGCTTCATTGAGCACTACATCAACAAATCTTAAATTGTTTTTATCTGCAATTTCTACTATATCCCCGAGAGTTAGGGGCATTTTTTCTTTAATCATAGTTTCAATAGCCATAATTACGCTTGCTCCTCTCTTACTTCAATATTTCCCCATTCTTCATATAATTTTAATACAGCTGATATATCTTCAGTTCCTAATCCTTTTGCTCTTGCCATTTCAAACATTTGTTGAGCTAAATTACCCATTACTAATGGCATTTTTAAATCTTTTGAAGTGTCTACTGCTAGTTGTAAATCTTTGTATTGTAAATCAATCATAAATCCAGGTTCAAAATTGCCTTTAGCTATAAAGTTATTGTACTTAGCAGTTAGTGCATAAGAAGAACCTGAGCTTTTACTAATAATATTGTAAAGAATTTCAGGTTTAAGTCCTGCTTTAACTCCTAAAGCTAGTGCTTCAGCAACTGCTACCATATTAGCTCCTAGTAATAGATTGTTTACTAATTTAACAGTATCTCCAGCTCCTACTTCACCAACGTGGTTAACTTTTGTTCCTATACAGTTTAGTACTGGAAGAACTTTTTCAAAAACTTCATTTTTTCCTCCCACCATAATAGTAAGAGTTCCTTTTTCTGCTCCTGCTGCTCCACCGCTTACAGGCGCATCTAAAACTTCTACACCTTTTTGGCTAGCTTTTTTTGCAATATTTTGTATTGACTTTGGAGTAATACTACTTAAATCTACTATTATAGTTCCTTCTTTAGCTCCCTCTAGGATTCCTTTTTTACCTAGAATAACATTTTCTACTATAGCGGAGTTTGGTAAAGATGTAAGTACTACATCAGAATTTTGAGCTACTTCAGCTGGAGTTTCTGCTGCTTTAGCTCCTAATTGTTGTAAATCTTTTACTGAATCCTTATTTAGGTCAGATACAGTAAGCTCATAGCCACCCTTTAACACATTAGTTGCCATTCTCTTGCCCATAACCCCTAAACCAATAAAACCTATTTTCATTTTGTACCTCCTGATTGTTTATTTATATTTATATTTTTATATTTTATAATAAATTAGAAAAGTTCTATTAAAATAATATAGCAATTTTCATGCCAACTAATCCCCCCTTAAATTTGCCTAAATACATAGTTTTTTTCTTTATATATTTCAATTTTGAAATGCCATTTTCCTATTTTCCCGAGAATATCAACATACTCATATTACATAGCATTTCAAAATTGAAATATAGGTTCGATATTGAAATGTTTATTTACAGGAGTGTTATGTAAATATTAAATCATTCATCCCAAACCTTCTTCTTCATGCATAATACCCCTAGCATAATTAATTACCACTAATAGAGTGCCCCGCCTCTACTAGTGGTAAAAATCTCCCTAACTTAAATTATTCCAAATAAATACTGTTATTAAATCTAACTAATTATAAGTTTAATTTTAAATCTCCTTCTTTAATCCATCCAATTTTCTTCATTAAATTACATATTATTGGAGTAAGGACAGCTGGTATTATAAAATGTAATAATAAAATTCCAATCCACATTTGCATTCCACCTTTACCAGCAGCTTCCATAGCTTCTATAGTACCAAATTGTCCAACAAAACCACTAGTTCCCATACCAGAACCCATTGGAGTTCCTTCCATCTTAAATAGTATTGTTGCCATAGGTCCTGTTATAGCAGCAACTAATGTTGGTGGAATCCATATCTTCCAGTTTCTAACTATATTAGGTACTTGAAGCATAGATGTACCTAAACCTTGTGCAGCTAATCCACCCCAACTATTTTCTTTAAAGCTCATTACAGCAAATCCAACCATTTGTGCACAGCATCCAGCAGTAGCAGCACCACCTGCTATTCCCCCAAGACTAAGCATCATACATAGTGCAGCACTACTTATTGGAAGAGTTAATGTCATACCAACTATTGCAGAAACTATTACTCCCATTAATAATGGTTGTAAAGTTGTTGCATACATTATTAATTCTCCAGTAGCAGTCATAAATGCATTAACTGCTGGTCCTACAGCTGATCCAACTAGAACACCTACTAAAATTGTTACTGCTGGTGTAACAATAATGTCAAGCTTAGTTTCTTTGGAAACGATTTTACCAAATTCAGCACCAAGTATAGTTGCAACAAAAGCACCAGCTGGTCCCCCTAATGCATTTCCTGCAGCACCTGAAATAGTGGAAGCAAATAATACTAGTGGTGGCGCCTGCAAACCATAAGCTACAGAAACCCCTATGGCAGCTCCAGTCATATCTCTAGCTATAGGCCACACAGTTTCACTTAAGAAAGGTATATTTAGCTTACTTCCTAATGTGTTCAATATTGTACCGATTAATAAAGAAGCGAAAAGCCCTTGAGCCATTAGTCCCAAGGCATCAATTAAATATCTCTTAACAGATATTTCTATGTTCTTTCTTTTTAGAAAGCTTTGCTTTGATGCTGTTGCTGTGTTTTGATTTTGACTCAACGAAACAACCCCCATATCATTTTTTGTTTTATTTTATCCATAGATAAATTCTCTTATATCTTTAATAACTTCAAGTATATGGGTTTTAAGAAGCTACTTTGAATTGTTAATGCTTTCAAAGAAGCCTCTTTAAGCTCATTTCAAAGCTTCAACCCATAATCAACCCATAAAATAAAATAGTATAACAGTAAAAACCTAATTTTTTTCAAGACTTCTAGTCATTATTTTTGATTTAAGGCTTCTACAATATCATGTTGTGTTATAGGAAATTTATTTATTCTTATTCCTATAGCATCTTCTATCGCACTAGCTATAGCTGGAATAACTGGTATAAGAGCTGGTTCTCCTACTCCTTTAGCACCAAAAGGTCCAGTTTGGCTAGGCTCTTCAACAATTATTGGATATATTTCTGGAGTATCCATCATTGTATCTATTAAATATTTTGAGAAGTTAATATTATTGACTTTTCCATTACTTACTTCAGCTTTTTCAAGTAATGCAAAGCCTTTACCCATCATAACTCCACCATGAATTTGTCCTTCAACCATTTGTTTGTTTATTGCTTGTCCCACATCATGAGAAGAAACTACTCTTAATACATCCACTAAACCTGTTTCTGTATCAACTTCCACCTCTACTATTGCTGTAGCATAAGAATAAGTTTCAAAAGGAATACCTGCCATTGTTTCTGGGTCTAAGTAAGTTGTATTAGGATTGTAAGACCCGCTTCCAACTGCAACCTTACCTCTAGTTTTCATTTCTATCATTAAATCTTTGTAGATAATAGAATTTTCTTTGTTCTCACTTTCATAAACTAAACCATCTCTTGTGCTGATTTTTTCTTTCTTTACATTCAAAACTTCACTTGCTACTTCTAGAATTGTCTCTTTAGCCATTTTTGCAGCTAATCTACAAGCATTACCAGAAATATAAGTTTGTCTACTAGCAGAAGTTGCACCACCATCTGGAGTCACCCCTGTATCAGCAACAGTTACATATACATCTTCATAATTCAATCCTAATTCTTCAGCAACTATTTGTGCCATAACAGTCATAGCACCTTGTCCTATATCTGCGCATCCTGCTAGCACAGTAGCAGTAGCATCTGAATGAACTTCCACAAAAGCTGAAGCTGGATTTGGTAGACCTGTATTACCTATTCCATACCACATGCTTCCAATTCCTGTTCCTCTCTTTTTCATGGCTATTTACAGTCACCTCCTCTATTAATCATCCCTAATTCAATTGACTTTTCTAAAGCAGTATCTATTGTTGCTATAATACCTACACTGTCTTTTAATTCTTGGCCTGTAGCTATAACAGTACCTACTTTATGAGCATTTAATTTTCTAATTTCTGCTCTGTCCATTCCTAGTTCTTTTGCTAGAGCATCCATTTGACCTTCATGTGCTGTGGCAACTTGTGGAACACCAAAACCTCTAAAGGCACCTGCCATTGGGTTATTTGTATAAACAAATGTAGCTACGGCGCGAACATTTGGGATTTCATATGGTCCTGTACAATGTACTAATGCTCTTGTAAGAACTGCTGGTCCATATGAAGCATATGCACCTGTATCACTGAACATTTCCACCTCTGTCGCTAATATTTTTCCATCTTTTGTTGCACCTGTTTTAAACTTCATTTTCATAGGATGTCTTTTACTTGAAACAAGCATAGACTCTTCTCTTTTTCTTACCATTTTTACTGGTTTCTTAGTATAATATGCTAAAAGTGCAACATGACATTGTACAGATATATCAAGTTTTCCTCCGAATCCTCCACCTGTTACAGTTTGTACTGATCTCACTCTATTTTGAGGCATATTTAGCATTCTAGCTACTTCTCCTCTATCAAAGTGAGGATTTTGAGTGGAGCTCCATATTGTCATTACTCCATTTTCAAATTTCGCAACTCCTGCATCAGGTTCAATAAACATGTGTGCTAAGTATGATGTTTCATAAGTGTTTTCAACTATTACATCACATTTTTTAAATGCTTCTTCTACATCTCCGCGTATTAACTGTTTCTTTTGTAGAATATTTGAGTCTCCATGTATTTTTGCTGAATCTTCTTTAAGAGCATCCTGAATAGTAAATACAGGTTTTATTTCTTCATATTCTACCTCTATTAGCTTTACAGCTTTTTCAGCAATTTCCTTTGTCTTAGCAGCAACAAGTGCGATTGCATCGCCTATTCTTCTTACTTTATCATCTACTAATACAGGTTCATCTTTTATAATTATTCCGATTCTGTTTCCTCCCGGAATATCTTTAGATGTTAGTATACATTCAACTCCATCTAATGCTTCTGCCTTACTTGTATCAATTTTTTTTATATATGCTGACGCTACATCACTTCTTTTTACAGCTGCAAAAAGCATACCTTCCATTTCAATATCAGCTGCGAATAAAGCGTTTCCTGTTACTTTTCCTAAAACATCCTTTTTAATAGGACTTTTTCCAACAACTGCAAAATCTTTCACTTTTTCCCCTCCTTTATTTAACGTTTAGTAGCTAACTCAACGGCTTCAACTATTTTTACATATCCAGTACATCTACATAAGTTTCCTGCCATAGCTCTTTTAATCTCTTCTTTAGTTGGGTTTGGATTTTCCATTAAAAGTGCTTTTGCAGAAAGAATCATTCCAGGTGTGCAGAAACCACATTGAACTGCACCTGCCTCAATAAATGATTCTTGAAGCTTATCTAATTCTCCATTTTTCGAAAGACCTTCTAATGTTACTACACTACACCCATCTACTTGTGGCCCTAATACAGTACATGAAGTCACTGCTTTCCCATCTAAAATCACAGTACAAGCTCCACATTCTCCTTCGCCACAGCCTTCTTTTACACTTTTAAGCCCTAAATCTTCTCTCAACATGTCCACTAATCTTTTGTTTGAATCAACCTCTACAGTAACGTCTTCATAGTTTAAATTAAAATTAATTTTTACTTTGCTCATTTTCCAAGCCTCCTATATTATTCAATCTTTAGGTCTGAAAGAATGCTGTCAAAAGTTGTTTTAGCGATTCCTACTATACTCTTACTCTTATATTTAGCACTCCTTAGCCTATTAGGAGATCCCTCTAAAATAGTATTATAAATAACTGTTGACATGTCATCTAATAATCCATATAAGTTTTCTCTGTTTAACTCTTTCCCTATTATTTTTTCCTCAATTTCATGTATTCTCATAGGGTGTTTAGCAACAGCGCCTAAAACAAATTGAGCCTTAGTACATTTATTTGACTCATCTTTTTCAATTAGAGCTCCCATACTTAAAACAACAATAGCTAATGCCTTTCTTCTACCAAGTTTAGTAAAACATGTAGCTGTATTGTCACTTGGTTTTTCGAAGAATATTTCTGTTAAAATTTCATCTTTTCTTATATTTGGCTTCCCATTGTCATAAAAATCCACAAGTTTCATAGTTCTCTCTGCTTTTTTGCTCTTAAGTACAACACTTGCATCTAAGCCTATAAATGCAGCTACAGAGTCAGCAGCAGCAGAGGCATTTACTATATTTCCTCCAACTGTACCTAAGTTTCTTATTTGTGGTGAACCTACTTCACTACAAGCTTTGGCTAAAATCTTAACCTTATTATTAATAAGCTCATTTATTTCTAAGTCAGTAAAAGTCATCATAGAGCCTATTTTTATATAGCCTTCTTCTTCTTTTACATATTTCAGTTCCTCTACTTTATTGATGTTTACCACTTTCGTAGGCTTTATTCTGCCTGAACGTATGTCTAAAACTATATCTGTTCCGCCAGCTATGATATGAGTGCGCTCATCTGCACTTTCTAATACATCTAATAGTTCATTCATCGTTTTTGGCGAAAAGTATTCATAAGAATTCATATTTCCCCTCCTATTTTAGAAAATTTTATTGTGAAACTTGATAATTATTTCACCATAATTCTTGCTATAGTTTCACAATAAACTTTATTGCAATATTCTTGCCAAGTTTTTAAGATAAAGATTCAATTCTCATTAGATTATAGTTTTTTGGCTTATATAGCAGCTTATATAGGCTTAACTAAGCCATAGATGAAACAGCAATTATATTCCATAACAGATAAAAATTTCTTTGTTAAAGATTTTTAATAAATCGCATTGAAAAATTCACATGCTTGGCCCTTAAATTGTTGCCTCTAGAAATGTTTCGCTTTTGAAATGTTTTATTGAATTTTCGCTTATTGCGCATAAATAACGATGTAAGATGTGTTTCGAAAATGAAATGTAGCTTTACATTAATGCAATGATTTTATTCTTTAATATCTAATTGATTCATTTTTCTCCATAAAGTAGTTGTACTTATTTTTAAATACTCTGCAGTCTTAGACTTAATCCCATCGTTTATTTCAAGTGCTCTTAATATTATTTCTCTTTCATATTTTTTAATCATTTCGTCAAGCCCTTCGCTATTGACATCTGTAATACTGTAGTTTTCCATAATATTTCTAGGTAAATGCTCTTTTTTAATTATTCTTTCATTACCTAAAATATTAAATGCTTTTTCAATACAATTCATTAGCTCTCTAATATTACCAGGCCAGCTATAGTTAACTAAAATGTTTTGAGACTCTTCATCTATTCCTTCAACGAATTTTCCAAAAGTAATATTCATATTTCTGATTGCATGATTAACTAGTAGTGGAATATCTTCTTTTATATACCTTAAGGAAGGAAGATGTATATCGAGAACATTTAGCCTATAAAATAAATCTCGTCTGAACTTGCCTTCTTTAACCAACTCGTCCAAGTCTTTGTTAGAAGCTGATATGACACGTATGTCTAACTTAATCACTCTCTCACTGCCTATTCTCCTAACTTCTCTTTCTTGTAAAACTCTTAGTATCTTTGATTGGAGTTCTAGATGCATTTCACTGATTTCATCCAGAAACAATGTTCCACCATTAGCTTGTTCAAATACTCCTGATGAACCTCCTTTTTTGGCTCCTGTAAAGGCTCCACTTTCATATCCAAAGAAACTACTTTCCATAAGGTTTTGTGGTATAGCAGCACAATTTATTGCTACAAAAGGCTTATTACACCTAATACTAGCATTATGAATAGATTGTGCAAATACTTCTTTTCCTGTTCCAGTTTCGCCAAGTATCAAGACACTAGAATTAGATTGAGCTGCAATTTTAGAAACTTCTTTTGCTCTATTAATTTCATTACTTTTTCCAATAATATCAGAAAAGTTATATTTTGCAGCCTGATATTTTTTCATTTCATCCATTAGATTTTGATTTTTTGATACATAATCTTCATTATTGAATCCAAATCCAAAATCTTTTCCTATAGGAATTCTAACTGCATTTGCTCCACTAATATAATTTGATTCACCTATTATAGGTCTTTGTTTTTTCATCGCTTCATTTGCATCTTTACTAATAGTACCTAAAAATTTAGTATTTACTTCACCATCAGAGTTTACTGAGGCCAATCTTTTACCTTCACTGTCAAATACTACTGCTTCACCACCAGCGACCCTAGCTATAAAAGGAAGGGCTTCGATAAGTGAATTCTTTAACGAGTTACTATATCCTACACGCTCAACATTGCTACAGCAAAGAACATAGTCCTCAATCGGTATACACCAAGTTTCTGCACCATATTCAAGCTGAGACATTCCATACACCGTCTCTTGCTTTTCAGCTGCTTCCTTAGCC
The DNA here is from genome assembly GCF_040308045.1 of Proteiniborus sp. Classification (NCBI taxonomy): domain Bacteria; kingdom Bacillati; phylum Bacillota; class Clostridia; order Eubacteriales; genus Proteiniborus; species Proteiniborus sp. The sequence continues at coordinate 21,516 of NZ_JAWRHZ010000041.1, read as the reverse complement.
AAATCATAATATACACCTTTTAATTCAATAACCTCATTCCCTGCGGAATCTGTTGTTTTAATTCTTTCTCCATTTCTATCAGTAAGAGCTGCATATCCAGATGTAACTTTTGCAATAATGGGAAGTGAACCTAGTAGAGTATTAAGCATTTTACTCATAATAAATAACACCTCGATTCAACTTAACATATTATTTGTCATATTTGTAATATTATCGTTCATTATAATTATAACAGAATATTTCATCTATGGATATAGGGTGTTTTAATTAATAATGCAACTTATAGCTTTACAAGTTATTTAATAAAAGTTACTCATTTAAATGGTGATTTTCCCCTTATATCTAGTAAATAAAGAATGTACCATTTCTTACAATATTAATAAAATAGGCTCTTGTAAGGTTAACCAAGAGCCTATTTGCATAAAAACTTTAGTTATTTGATACTTTAGCTACATGTTTTGCATCAAATATTTTACTTAAAATTACGTAGAATATAACACTTGATATTATACCAACTATAGGTGGAACAAACATGTCTGTCTTTAATGCTATATAACTAGCAATTCCAGCTAATAGCCATGAGACCATTGCTATTGGATTTACTTTCATATTTTCCTTAGAATTTCTTACGAAAGCTTCTTCTGCAATTAATAATCCTGGAACTGGTGGTATTAACACTGAAAGAGTTTGTGTAATTGGAACCAGATAGTTAAATATACCAAGAGCTGCAAATATAGCTGCTAAACCTGCTATTGCAAGTGCAATATGTTTATGTTTAACTTTTCCTTTTAAAGATGTATCATCCAATACATTTTGTATAGCTAAACTGGCTCCATATATGTTGTTGTCTTGAGTTGTCCATAAACAGAATATGGCTGCAAAAAAGGCTAGTACACCAAGTCCCAAAGAAGTCATAGCTGCTGTAAAGTCTCCATTACCAGTCTTTATACCTACAAGAGCTCCTGCAAATTGTAGACCGAAACACCCTATAGTAAATGCAACTATACCTGCAATAACAAGGTCTCTTGTACTTTTAGCAAATCTACAAACATCCGGTGTTATAGTAGCTCCAAAAACCCATCCTCCAATAATTGATGCTGTTGCAGCAGTAAAAGATAATGAAGTAGCAGGTACATAAGTAAAAATATCTGCATATCCTCCTGATGCTTTTCCTACAGCTATAACTCCAGCAATGGACATTACAAGTGCTGCAGGAACTCCTAAATAACTTATAAATTCTAGTCCTTTATATCCTCTAATAGCTGATTGAGTCCATAAAGCTATACATAAAATTGCAGTAATCGAAATAGGTAGTGGCCACCAAGAAAAAGTGCTATCTATTAATCTAGCAAATATATCTCCATTTAAAGAAATCCATGTTACTGAAGAAAAAGCTAATAATAGCGAAAATATTGTTGAACCTTTTTTACCAAAAACTCTTCTTGATAAAAAGGAAGTGGATAAACCTGTTTTAAAAGCCATATAACCTGTAGCCAATACTATAGCTATAAGTATAGCATTACCAACTAATAAAGTTGTTGTTGCTTTTGAAAATGTCATTCCTACTCCAACAGCACCACCAATGACAAAGTTAGATAACGCTATTGGATAGCCTGCTAGCACTACAGTAAGACTTAATAATGATTTTCTTTCAGAATCAGGAACTGAGTTGAAGGCGTTTTCTAATGCATTACTATTATTTTTTTCAGACATCTTTTCTCCTCCTGTTCATTGTTTAGTAATCGACAAGTTTTCTATTAAATAGCAATTAGTTTCCTAGAAAAATAACTGATTACTACTGCCAGTATTAGTTATTCCCTCCTTTCTATTATTTTCGTTTCCATTGCTGTATATATGAGTTAATGTCTTATTATGTTCAGTATATACTGTATAGTGCTTACTTTTTGACATGTACTATGTGTTATGCACGTGTTATGTACAAATTAAGCAGTAGTAGGAAACTTATACTATTTATCTATAAATATAGCAAGATGTATGCCAAGTTTTTAACAAAGTGTTTTGACTAAATACTAGCTTTCCAGAGGATAAAAAGTCATTCTTTCATAAATGGTATTTCATTTTTGAAATGCAAATTTTCATAAAACATTTCATCCAAGCAATTACATGGCTTTGGAGTGCATTTCTAATATGAAATGCACTTTTGTTATTTGAAATGATTTTGTAGTTTTCTAAACAATATATTTTTCAATAAAAAAAGAAACTCTATTTAATTAGAGTTCCTCATCAAAATAATGTGAAATTTTCTCTCCTTTTCTTTCTATAGATATTGGTTCTGCTAATTTTTCTTTTTCTTCTACATAATCTTTTCTAAAATGTGTGCCTCTACTTTCTTTTCTAATTAAACAAGATTTTAATATACAATAATTAATCAAGGCAAAGGACTTTGCCTGTGTACTAGACAATTCATATGAGTAATTATTCTTTTCCTTTTCTTTGCTTTCTAATTTAGATAAAATATCTTCTACATCTTTTAATCCTTTTAATAAATCATCCTCATTTCTAACTATACCAGCAGCATTAGAAAGAATATTTCTTAAATTTTCAATGATTTCTTTATGTTTTTCTTGATTTTGACCTTCATAAGATATAGAATAATCAGGTCTATAGTCAACAAAATGTTTCTTTGCTTCTAAACAATATAATGCTGCATTTTTTCCAGCTAATTTACCAAACACTATATTTTCCGTTAAAGCCACAGAACCTAGCCTATTTGCTCCATGTAGTCCTCCTGTTACTTCACCAGCAGCCCATAGCCCTTCAACACCAGTATAAGCATTATCATCAATCTTAATGCCACCACAAGTATAATGAGTGCCGGGAGTAATCTCTATGAGATTTTCTTTAGGGTCAATACCTGCTTTCATAAGCAATTCATAATTTGTAAAACTTTTCTTGATTTTTTCTCTATCGATGTGTCTTGCATCTAAATATACTGTACTTCTTTCCGTTCCACGACCTTCATAAATTTCTTGAAAAATTGATTGAGAAATTATATCCCTAGTTTCCATATCTTTTTTTACTGGTGAATATTTTTCCATAAATCTTTCTAGGTGTTTGTTTAATAAAATTGCTCCTTCTCCCCTTAATGTATCTGTAACAATAAAACCCGCTAAATTTTGGGGATAGGCTATAACTGTAGGCATAAATTGTATAAATTCCATATCTACAAGCCTTGCTCCTGCATTTAGGCCCATGATTAGCCCATTACCTTGAATTCCTTTTCTATGTGTAGAAAATTTATAGTTTGCACTTATACCACCTGTAGCTAATATTACACTTTTACTAGAGAAGAATATAAGATTATTTTTATGAATGCCAAAAGCTCCACAAACTTTTCCATTTACTTTTACTAAATCTATAATTTCTACATCCTCTATGATTATAACACCTAGTTCCAGAGCTAAATTTCTTAATGTTGAGTAGTATTGTCTTGTATTACCACCTACACATCTAACAGTTCTAGGATAAGAATGACCAGAAGCATGAAATACTTTTATATTTCCATTCTCTTCTTCATAGAGTTTTACGCCTAACTTTTGTAACTCATAAATCTCTTTACTGCTATTTTCCACAAGCTTTTTTACAATTTTTCTGTTGTTAATATTTCTGCCTGATTTTAAAATATCTTCTACAAATACTTCGTTAACCCTTTCTTCATCTATTTCCTCATTCAGTCTAAAATTTCCTGCAAATCCACCTGCAGCCATAATAGTAGCATTTCCACCTTTTTTATATACAAGAATCACCTTTACTCCATGTTTTTTGGCTTCTATGGCAGCATGTAAACCTGCACTACCTCCTCCTATAACTAGCACATCTGTTTTATAATTCATTTCAATTCCCACCTCTTTATGTAAATTGCCGTAATAAAGAAACTTTTCTTATTGTAAAGCAATTAGCATGCCAATTGTCATAGACATAAAAAGAAGAACCCTAAAAATAGAGTTCTTCAAGTTAATCTTATTTAATTAATACCATCCTCTTAGTTTCATAGCATCTGCTACTCTCTTAATTGAAATCATATATCCTGCAGTTCTCATGTCAACATTATATTTCTCTGTTAATTCTATAATTTCATTAAATGCCTTAACCATTAGTTGTTCTTGTTTTTGTTGTACTTCTTCGAATGACCAGTAGTGATTCATTAAGTTTTGTACCCATTCAAAGTATGATACAGTAACTCCGCCAGAATTAGCTAAAATATCAGGTACTACAAACATTCCTTTTTCGTTAAGTACCTTATTTGCTTCAGGAGTAGTAGGACCATTAGCGCCTTCAACTACGATTTTAGCTTTTATTTTATCTACAGTTTGACTTGTTATAGCATTTTCTAGTGCACATGGTGAGAACAAATCGCAATCTATTCCAAATATTTCTTCTCTGTCAAGTTCTTTTGTACCGTTTCCAAATCCTGTTATGAATTTATTTTTATTTTTACTAGCATATTCTTTTAATGCTTTAACATCTATTCCATTTTCATCAACTAAACAACAAGAGAAGTCAGATATTGCAACGACCTTTGCCCCTAGTACTTCAGCAAATAATGCAGCAAAACTTCCTACATTACCAAAGCCTTGAACTGCCACTCTTAAGTCTTTCATATCTAGACCATTTTTCTTAGCTGCTTCTCTCATCATTAAAGCAACTCCGTATCCAGTAGCTTCATTTCTAGCTAGTGAACCTCCATATGCAACAGGTTTACCAGTAATAATTCCAGGAACATTTTCTCCTCTCATCTTTGAATATTCATCTGTCATCCAAGACATTACCTGTGGATTAGTACCTACATCTGGTGCTGGAATATCTTTCTTTTCTCCGATAACAGGAGATATGGCTATTATGTAAGCTCTACAAAGTCTCTCTAGCTCTCCCTGAGATAATTCTGAAGGGTCAACAATAACTCCACCTTTTCCTCCACCATATGGAACTCCAACTACCCCACACTTAAATGTCATCCATGCTGATAAAGCTTTAACTTCATCGAAGTTAACTCCAGGATGGAATCTTATTCCTCCCTTTGCTGGACCAAGTGCATCATTATGCTGTGCTCGATAGCCTGTAAATACTCTGATGCTTCCGTCATCCATTTTAACTGGGAAATTTACCTCAAGCGCTCTTAGAGGTTGTTTAAGTAATTCATAAACAGCGTCTTCTGCACCTAGTTTGTCACAAGCAGACCTTATCTGTTGTTGAACAATTTCAAAAGGATTTAAAGTTTTTTCTGCCATTTTTGTTCCTCCCTTTAAGGTTAATTTTTAAAATTTTAACATAGTTGATTCGTTATATTAAATATTCGTAATAAGGAATCAAAATGTTAAATAAAAATGACAAATGAGACCATAAAAAATCTTGGATTATGAATAGACATCTGATGTATACGTTTTCCTTACTTCCTTATTGTTACAAATGAATTATAACATATAATTCGTCTTAAAGTAAACAAGTATTAATTTTTTATCATTTTTTCACAACTCAAAAATTCTAATAATCAGTGAATTTTGTATATTGTTGACGTATTATATACATCTTTTCATATTACTTATATTATTTAGAACCTTTTAACTATTTCAATTAAAGATACTATATAGTACAATACTATTTGAAAATCTTCCTAACTAATTAAATTATTCTTCCATAAAACACTAAATTTATTATGGGAGGCAGTACATATGAAAAAAATCAAATTTAACAGTACTAAAAGCAAAACTATTAAGACTAAAATAATCACATCTATATTAGTCTACACTGTATTATTAGCAGTGATTACTGGCGCAGTAAGTATATTTGTAAGTAGTAAGGTAATTATGGAAAAGGCAAAAGAAAATATTCTATTAACTGCCACTACCAATGTAAATGAACTAAACCAAAGTATTAAACATTTCGAAAACTCAATAAATATCATTGCTTCAACAGTATCCAATACTGAAAATATTATCTCTATATTAAATGAACCAGAAGCTACAGAACACTTTTTAAATGACCTAGAACCTTTAGTAGAGAATGTAGCAAAAACTGATGAAACCATAGACGGAGTATTTATTTATTTTAGACCTGATTTGACAGATAATTTAAAGCATGTAGATTTCAAGAGAATTAGTGGAACAGGTGATTTTAATAAAATAACAGATGTTGAAGAAGTAGATTTTATTCAAAAAAAAGATAGTAATTTATGGTTTCATGATGTAGTTGATAAAAAGAAAAGTATATGGTCTCATCCATATATAGATGAAAGAACTAATTCTGAAGTCGTAACATTTTCATCTCCTATAATCTCCAACGGTGAAGTAATAGGTGTTGTTGGCTTGAGAATTTCATTTGAGGATTTTAAAAATCTAGTAAATAAAATCAAAGTTTTTGATACTGGATATGCTTTTCTCTTAAATGAAGAATATGATTACTTAGTTCATCCAACTCTTACTGTAAATGACAACATAGGTACTATTAATAATGGTCAGTATAAGTATATTGTAGAAGATATTGAGCAAAGTGGTTCAAATGTTTTACGAACATTTTTTGGAGGAGAAGAAAAATTATTAGGTTACGCTAGGACTATCAATGGATATACTTTAATAATTATCGCCCCAATAGTTGAAGTATATAAAGATATGTATTCACTAATAGTTCTTCTTTCTGGAATCATTGTTATAGGAATAATCATATCGGTTATTGGAGCCTTTTTATCTGGTAAAAAGATTTCATCTCCTATATCTAGCTTAACAAAACTTATTAATAGAACTTCTGAATTTAATCTAGAAGAACAAGATGATGATAAAAACAACAATCTATATCTTCATCAAAATGAAATAGGAGTAATGGCAAAATCAATAGCTCAGATGAGAACTGCCCTAAGAGAAATAGTTAATAGAATTTCTACTAATTCTAGTCAGTTAGGTCTTTATTCGAAAGGTTTAGTCACTACAACTGATGAAAGTTCTATTTCACTTCAGGAAGTAGCGAAGGCAATAGAGGAAATGGCAGCAGGAGCAACTGAACAAGCTAAACAGACTCAGGAAGGTACGGAGCAGTTATTAGTCCTTGCTAGAGAAATCAATAGTATAGAAGAAAGCTCATCAAGATTGAAGGATTTTTCCGATGAAATGGGAAAACAAAGCATTGAAGGCTTAGAAAAAATAAAAGTCCTTCAGGAAAAGTTTAGATTAAATGCTCAGCTTGCTGTTGAAGTGTCTAATAATATGCACAATTTATCAGAGCAATCTAATTCTATTCATAGCATAGTAAGCACAATTCAATCTATATCTGAACAGACAAACTTACTTGCATTGAATGCTTCTATTGAAGCAGCTCGAGCAGGAGAAAATGGTAAAGGATTCGCTGTAGTTGCAGAAGAAATTAGAAAATTAGCCGAACAATCAGCACATTATTCAAATGATATTGAAAACATTATTTCAGATATAAAAAATAGTATGACTAAGACTAAAACAAATGTAGATCTGTTCAATGAAATTTTCCAAGAATCAAATGTTGCAATGGACGAAAACGGTAAAACCTTTGAATTAATTTATGATTCTATAGAAAAATCTATTCAGCAAATAAATACTCTTTTAGAAAAAGTAAGTTTGGTTAATGTAACTAAGGATAGTGTAGTTTCTTCTATAGAGAGTATTGCAGCAATATCTCAGGAATCAGCTGCTTCTACAGAGGAGGTATCTGCTACTACTGAAGAACAAACTGCTACAATAGAAAGTATTGCTCAAATGGCTATAGATTTAGAAAATGTTGTTGAAGAATTAAATTCTCTTGTAAATACATTTAAGCTATAAAAAATATTAATCAACTTTTTTCTTCAAATTTGAAGAAAAAAGTTGATTTCTTTTTTAGGTAGTATCATTTTTTTCACAACTACATCAACTGCTAAAATATTTAGAGAAGTCATATTCTCAACTTCATAGATTATCTGCTCTTGCATTAAAGTAATCAATGGTATGATTGGATTTCCATACATAATCTCAACATTTATTCTAATAATAATTCCTTGCTCCAGACTTTTTATTTGTACTCCATAAGCCCTAGAAATTCCAATGACTTTACTTGCAGCATGTCTTAGTAAATCCTTTATGACACCATCTGAAATTGTATATTTACCATGATAGCTAAAGGTAGGCCTAACTACTGTTTTTTCAAATACTTGTTCCTTATGATTTTCTTTCTTCCTCCATATTTTTAGACTATCAATAAAGTATCCAGAAAAGTCCTTTTTTACTTCAAAGGTAGGAACAGGAATAACATGCTTACCTTCTTTTTTTCTAAATTTCTTAGCTGTATCTATTTCTTCCTCTGTTGAAATATCCTCAATATAAATTCTTTCGCTTGCTTCTGATAGCCTTAGAGAGCTTGTAATCTTGTCTATCATTTTATCTGAAGTGCCTAATATGAGTATTTTAGAAGGATTATACTTTGCTATTGCATTCTTTACTTCTAATCTATGAGTACTGTCCATAAAGATTGCTCTTCTAATAGCACTAACTGTCGTAGTTTCCCTTTTGGCAGATTTCCCCGCAACTATCTTATTTCCTCTTATTAAAAGACCATCATCTATAATATATTCAATATCTTTTTCCTTAGCCACGGTAATTGCTTTATAGCTTTTCCCTGTACCACTATGACCTATTAAGGCTACTATTTTCATAAAATTCCTCCAGATATTTGAGTAAATATAATCCTCTATATTCTACCCATAATAACCAACTGTGTACTTCTTTCTACACCGAAACTATCAAAGTTTTTCTTTATATCTTCTGCTAATTTAACAATTTCCTCATATTGAGAATAGTCTTTTAACTTAGCTACTTTTTTTGATAAATTAAGGACTCTATTTGCTAATCCTTTTTGTATTTCTCTGTCTGTTTCATAGTCTTCAAAGATTTCCTCTATGTTTACTCCTAAGTCCTTGATTAAGTCTATCGTTTCTTGCTTTTTAAGGGTTTTACTATGATAAGTTCCTAATAAAGAATTCATTACTCCTTCTAATTCATGTAATTTCACATGTGTCATCTGTGCAGGTGATTGATTTTCATCAAGTAATTCATTTATTATAAAGATTCCACCTGGCTTTAAAACTCTTTTCATTTCATTAAGTACCTTATTTTTATCTGGTAAATGATGAAGAGTATTTGACATACAAACTATATCAAATGAGTTGTCTTCAAAGTCCATGTCTGTAGCATCCATAAATAAATACTTTATATTTAATTCAGTATTATTTTCATTGTTCTTATTAATTATTTCTTCGTTATTATCTATTCCTATTATTTCCTCATAGTTTTTGAGCCCTTCTTTAAGCTTTACTATGAAAGCTCCATCCCTTGTAGCTACATCTAATACTCTGCCACCTTCTACACTTTTTAACTTGCTTATTAGTTTTTTCATATGTTATCACTCCTATTATATAAAATTACATAAGAACATTTTATCATATTATAGGTATATTTGCTTAGGACATTTTAGCTTTTATAAAAATCAATAAAACAAGGGTAAAATAAGAGAAGGAAATTGTTGCTTTCGTATTCGTTATAAAAAAATCGTGAGTGTCTTGCTACTGAAGTTGCAAAACATTCACGATTCTCTCTTAACCCTAAGCGTTAGCCGCCATAGCCTTAACAGCAGACACTATATCATCTACATTATCTAACGCCTCAAGCATTGCTGGTATTATTTCAGTCACATCTCCAACTATGCTATAATCAGCTATTTTAAATATTGGAGCATCTGGATTTTTATTTATAGCGATTATGCATTCTGCATCTTGCATACCTGCTAAGTGTTGGATAGCTCCTGATATTCCACAAGCTATATAAAGCTTAGGTCTTACAGTTTTACCTGTTTGCCCAACTTGATGAGAATGCTCAATCCAACCTGCATCAACAGTAGCTCTAGAGGCTCCTACAACTCCTCCTAACTTTTTAGCAAGTTTTTCAACTAACTCAAAGCCTTCTTGAGTTCCTAATCCTCTTCCACCTGATACTATTATCTTTGCTTCTTCTAGTGGAACTTCTGCTTTGCCTGATTTAACTATGTTTTCAACTTTAGCCTTTATATCATCTTCAGTTAATTTAATATCTACTAGCTCAACCTTACCTTTTCTATTTTCGTCATTTTTTGCTCTTTCCATTACTCCTGGTCTAACTGTAGACATTTGAGGTCTGTGATCAGGACATACTATAGTAGCCATTAAATTGCCACCAAAGGCAGGTCTTGTCATAAGTAGCTTATTATCTTCTTCATCAATTTCTAGTCTTGTACAGTCTGCAGTAAGACCTGTATGTACCCTTGCTGAAAGTCTAGGTCCTAAGTCTCTACCTATATTAGTAGCCCCTATCAAAATAATCTCTGGTTTTCTTTCTTTAATTAGTTCTGTAATAACCTTTGTATATCCATCTGTTGTATATGTTTCTAGCAATTCACTTTCGGCATATAATACCACATCTGCACCATATTTTACTAGCTTTTCTGCAATATCATCTACCTTGTTCCCAAGTAGAACTGCTGTTAGCTCCACTCCTAGCTTATCTGCTATTTTCCTACCTTCTCCTAAAAGCTCAACTGCAACATTTAATAATTTCCCTTCTCTTTGCTCTGCGAATACCCATACACCTTTGTACTTTGATATATCCTCTGTTATTACTTTTTCTTCTTCTTCTTTTATTATAGCTTCAAAAGGGCATACTTCTACACAAGCACCACATGATGTACAATTATCTTTTATAACAGCTTTTTTTTCTTTCATTTCTATTGCGTCAAAAGGACAAGCTTTTATACATAAAGAACAGCCCCTGCATTTATCTTCTATTACCTTAACAGCCATTTTTATCACCTCAACATAAGAAATTATATGATTTGTCTTTCTTTCAGCCTAACTACAAACTGTCTTGCAATTTCACTTGGACTACCTGTCAGCATCTCTCCACCTGTTTTGCTTGATGCAGGTGTAAATGATTTCTTAACCTGAGTAGGTGAACCTTTTAGTCCTATTTGCTCTCTATCAACATCTATATCATCGACTGTCCAAACTTTGACCAATTCTTCATTTCTATATGCCTTGTATATGCCCTTAACAGAAGGATATCTAGGTTCATTAAGCTCTTTTATTGCAGTAAGTAGAACTGGCATCTCTGCTTTTACCACATAATATCCGTCTTCTAATGATCTATGAGCCGTAACTTCTTTCCCATTGATTTCAAGTTTTTCTACATAAGTAATTTGAGACAATCCAAGGTGTTCACCTATTTGTGGTCCTACTTGTGCTGTGTCTCCATCTATTGCTTGTCTACCACAGAATATAATGTCGTAGTTTCCTATTTTTCTTATGGCAGCAGCTATTGTAGTAGAGGTAGCCCATGTATCAGCCCCTGCAAAAGCTCTATCGCTTAATAGTATAGCCTTATCTGCTCCCATAGCAATAGCTTCCTTTAACGCTTCCTTAGCTTGAGGAGGTCCCATTGAAAGAACCATTACTTCTACATCATCATGTGTATCCTTTATCTTCAAAGCTTCCTCTAAAGCATTTTTATCATCTGGATTTATAATACTTGGAACACCTTCACGAATAAGGGTGCCTTTTACTGGATCTATTCTGACTTCATTAGTATCAGGAACTTGCTTAACACAAACAATTATTCTCATAGCATTTTCACTCCTTTTCTATCTTAATGCATTTGCTGATATTACCATTTTTTGAACTTGAGAAGTTCCTTCATATATTTCAGTTATCTTAGCATCTCTCATCATTCTCTCAACTGGATAATCCCTAGTATATCCATAGCCTCCATGTAGCTGCACTGCTTTAGTAGTTACTTCCATTGCTATCTCTGCTGCGAATAGCTTGGCCATAGCAGCTGCATTATTATAATCTAAGCCTGCTGATTTTCTATAAGCTGCATTATACACCATAAATCTTGCAGCCTCTACTCTTGTAACCATATCTGCAATCATCCATTGAATTCCTTGGAATTGTCCTATTGACCTTCCAAATTGTTGCCTTTCTTTTACAAATTTAATAGCCTCATCTAATGCTCCTTGAGCTATTCCTAATGCCTGAGCAGCTATACCAATTCTACCACCATCAAGGGTAGTCATAGCTATTTTAAAGCCTTTCCCAATCTCTCCTAGCAGATTTTCTTTTGGAACCCTGCAGTTTTCAAATATAAGCTCTGTTGTTGAAGATGCTCTAATACCCATTTTATTTTCTTTTTTACCAATCTTAAACCCTGGGAAATCCTTTTCCACAATGAAAGCACTTATACCCCTTGTACCTTTTGATTTATCTGTCATAGCAAAAATTATATAAACATCTGCCTGTCCACCATTAGTAATAAATATTTTAGTTCCATTTAACACATAATCTTCTCCATCAGGAACTGCAACTGTTTGTTGCCCTGCTGCATCTGTACCTGCATTTGGTTCTGTAAGTCCAAAAGCGCCTAAGTATTCACCTTTAGCTAAAGGAATTAAGTATTTCTGCTTTTGCTCTTCAGTTCCATACTTTAATATAGGCCAGCAGCCAAGAGAAGTATGAGCAGAACATATTACTCCAGTAGTACCACAAACTCTAGAAAGCTCTTCTATGGCTATAACATAAGCTATGTCATCTCCTCCTGCCCCACCATACTGTTCTGGTACAGGTATACCAAGCATATTATATCTTGCCATCTTTTCTACGCTTTCTCTAGGAAATCTTTCCGTCTCGTCAATTTCTGCTGCAATTGGCTTTATTTCCTTTTCAGCAAACTCCCTCATAACTTTTCTTATCATTTCTTGTTCATTAGTAAAGCTAAAATTCATTTCTTTCCCTCCTCATTATTCTATAATATAAAAATTTGATAATTTTATAACGCACTTTCCTACTATATTGCAAAAGTCTTGCCACTAATTTTATTATACTTTAATAGATATTAAATTTCCATTATCCTTGTGAATCAATTATCTTAAATTTCCTTAACATTATTTGAGATGTAAATCATTTTTTGTAAATATTAAACTATGCTTAAACATTATAATCATTGAAATTACTAGCTTTATTAATAAATCATTACTTTTTTCAAACTAGAAGTTTTATTTATCGACTATTATCATAATGTGATAATGGTTATATTTTTTAGAAATTTATTTGTTAATTCTATAACGTTAATTGCTCCTAAAATTACATAAAAAAATAGACTATTGTAAAAACAGTCTATTTTTGTACATTATTCAGACATTGTGTGTCCGTTATTCAGACACTTTTGTCCCTAAACCTGTTTGCTATCTATTTTTTCTTTAAACATATATGATAATATAATTAAACTTTCATTTAGATGAATATTTTCAACTATAAGAGCTATTTAACTTCTTCTCTAGTATCTTTTGAAGTTGTCCAAATATAGAAGTTATAATCCAATAAGCAAGCATCACAGCTGTAAATGTTTCAAAAAATTTGTAGTTTGATGCCCCTTCCATCTGGGCTGCTCCCATTAATTCAGTAACACCTATAGTAAAAGCCATAGCTGAGCCTTTTATAATATCTACAAAACTATTTGACAAAGCTGGTATAGCAACTCTCATAGCTTGAGGAAGAACTACTCTAGTCATAGCCCTAAGATTAGTCATTCCTATAGATAAGCAAGCTTCTATTTGCCCTTTATCAACAGATGATATAGCTCCCCTTAATGTCTCTGACATATGGGCTGATGCATTTAAGCTTAAACCTAATATAGCAGCTGTTAACCCATTCATATTTTTTAAAAATGGTATAACCTGTGCAAGCCCAAAATATATAAAAAATAATTGAGTTACTAAAGGAGTTCCTCTGAAAATTGAAACCCAAATTTTTAAAAATGGCGATAAAATTTTCACTTTAAAATATATTACTAAGGCAATTATTGTAGCTAATAGGAGTGCACAAATCAAAGATACTATAGAAAGCTTCAAAGTAACTTTCACATATTTAAGAATTATTGGAAATAAACTAATAAAAAATTCAGTATCAAAATTAAGCATCATGCTACACCATCCTAATACTATTTTGTAGCATCTACTTCAAACCATTTCATAGATAACTTTGATAAAGTGCCATCTTCCTTCATAGATTCTAAAGCTTCATTGACATCATTTATTATAGCTTCACTTTCTTCACCTTTTTTGAATGGAAAAGCAGCTGTTTCAGTAAAAATAACTACATCAGTTACAATAAAATCTAAATTCTGCTCTTTAATAGTAGCCCTAGTTTGAATAGCAGGTCCTAATCTAGCATCTAATCTTCCCATTTCAAGATCTGCATCCATGGCTGCAGTGCCTTCATAACCTTGTATATTTATGTTAAGATTGTTCTCCTCATTAACTTTTTGCAGCATTTTATCTCCTAATCCGCCAGCTACTACACCAATCTTTTTACCTTTAAAATCTTCTAACTTATTTAATCCACTATCCTTTTTTGTAACCAATTGATAATTTGCATTTAAATATGACTCTGTAAATGAATATTTTTCTTCTCTTTCTGCATTTATAGCTATTTGATGACAAATCGTATCAATTTGACCTGCATCTAACATACCAAAAAGCCCTGCAAATTTTGCAGTTTTATATTCTACTTTATAACCTGTTCTGCTAGCAATTTCATTCCATACATCAATTTCAAATCCTTGAAGTTCATCATTTTTCATGAAATTTAAAGGATAAAATTCACCAGAAGCTCCCACAACTATAGTTCCCTTGCTTGAATCTGCAGGCTCTGTTTTTTCACCACATCCTACTGCAAAAACTGAGATTGTTAAAACTAGAACTAAAAAACATATTAATTTTTTCTTGTTTTTATACATGTTCATTCCTCCATCTATTTTTTTATTTATATTAAGTAAAAACTTAATCTTATTTATTAACCTTTGTTATTCTAGCTAGCAATGTTCTATCTGGTGGAAATCCAGTTATAGGATCTAATTCTTTATTATCAGTTAGTTCATTGGCATTAGCCTCATCCCAACCATGAGGAATATAAATAGTTCCCTGAGGCAAATCTTCTGTGAGCCTCGCAGCTAATTCTATACTTCCTCTCAAGCTTTCAACAATTACAGTATCTCCTTCTTCAATATCCTCTTCATATGCTGTTTTAGGATTGATTTCTAATAATGGTTCAAAAGCTTTTTTGAAATTCCTTAAAGATTCTATATTCCTAAACCTAGAATGGTAATACTCTAAATTTCTTGCTCCCGTTGATAATATTAACGGATATTTTTTAGCTAATGCCTTAGTATTTTTAGGGCTCTCTGCTGGTTCATAGTATTTTGGTAAAGGCTCAATTCCTAATTCTTCTAAAGTCTTTGAATATATCTCTGCTTTTTTCGAAGGAGTTTTAAATCCTTCTAGCTCATATCTTTTTTCTTTATATACTCCATATTCATATCCATTGCTCATTTTTTCAATTTCTTCAAATGTTAAACCAAGAGCCTCAAGACGATAATCTAGTGCCTCTTCTTCTGTAGACCAAGGAAATTCCTTGATATATCCTAGCCCTTTAGCTATTTCACTTATGAATTTCCATTCAGACATGCCATCTGTAGTATCTATTATTTTAGGTGATAATCCCATAAGCTCTTCACCAAAACGTATAGCTCCATTCCAAATTTCATATCTCTCTAAATAATTAACACCTGGAATAATTAAATCTGCTAATTTTGCTGTTTCCGTCATAAAGATATCCATTACTACTAAAAAATCAATTTTTTCTAATGCCTTTCTTAACTTATTTGTATTTGGCCAAGTTAATATTGGATTGCTACCTATAACAATCATAGCTTTTAAAGGATACGGATTCCCATCAAGTATAGCGTCACTAAATATATTAGCTTGAGCTCTACCATTTATTTTATAAAATAGTGGAAACTTATCCCCACCTATAGGTGGCTTACCAGTATGAACCTTTCGATCCATTACTATGGGAGAGAGAGGTATAGTTTTATTTAGTCTTGCACCGCCAATTATATCTATGTTTCCTGTTATAACTTGTAATATTGAAATAGCTCTAGCAGTTTGAAAGCCATTACTTTGAAGTTCTAAAGATATTCCAGGTGAAATATTAGCCGGTTTATTTTGAACAAATATTTTACATGCTTCTATAATGTCTTCTGAGGAAATCCCTGTGATTTTAGATGTCCTTTCTGGTGAATAGTCCTTAGCCAGCTCTATTAATTCATCAAAACCAATTGTCCATTTTTTAACAAACTTATCATCATATAGTTTATTTTTAATAATCAAATGGATAAATCCAAGAGCTAATGCACCATCTGTTCCTGGTCTTATTCTCAAATGAATATCTGCCTTTTTCGCTAATTTTGTTTGCTTTGGATCTATAACTATGAGTTTTGCTCCATTTTGTAAACCTTTATTTATGTACATCATCTGAGCTGGAGCTGAGTATTGAGGATTATAGCCCCACAAAAGAATACATTTACTATTCCCATAATCAGGAACAGGTAACGACCCAACAGTTACAATATTTGCCAACTCCTTTGATGTATTACAATGACTTCCAGCTGTTGAAAAGTTCGGCGTTCCATAAACTTGGCAAAACCTTTCAGCATAACTTGTAAACTGCATAAATACACCAGCTTGTCCTGTATGTAAGGCCAGTGCTTCTGGTCCAAACTCTTTCTTAACATTTCTTAGCTTTTCAACTATAATATCTAATGCTTCCTCCCAGCTTATTTCTTCAAAAGCACCTTGACCATTTTTTTTCAAAGGCTTTCTAAGCCTCTCTTCAGAATGTACTATCTCAGGAATCGCCCTACCCTTTGGACAAATAAAACCTTTAGTTAAAGGATGTTCCTTGTCTCCTTTAGCCTCAATGATTTTATTGTCCTTTACTAATAATTGAATCCCACAAAAACAATTACAAATTCCGCATGTACCCTTCTTGCAAACTATATTGTAAGCAGAATTTTTCTTATTATCATACATAAATTCACCTCATAAATACTTGTAGCTAAGTTTTATACCTATACTTCTCTTACTACTTGTCTTAAAAATTGACTAGTTCTTGGATTTTTAGGATTGCTAAATATCTGCTCTGGTGAACCTTCCTCTGCAATTATTCCATCATCCATAAAAATTATCCTGTCAGCTACGTTTTTTGCAAAACTCATTTCATGTGTAACTATAATCATAGTAGTATGAGCTTCTGCTAATCCTTTAATAACATCTAATACTTCTCCTACAAGTTCTGGATCCAATGCAGAAGTGGGTTCATCAAAAAGCATTACCTGTGGTCCTACAGCCATAGCTCTGGCTATACCTACTCTTTGCTGTTGTCCTCCTGATAACTTAGATGGATAATAGTCACTTTTATCAAATAAGCCTACAGACTTTAATATTTCTAACGCCTTTTCCTTCGCAACCTTTTTATCTATCTTTTTCACAATAGTTAAAGGTTCCATAACATTCTCTAATGCAGTTTTATTTTTAAATAGATTATATGTTTGGAACACCATTGAAGTTTTCCTTCTCAAAGCATATATTTCTTTTTTAGTAATGTTTTTTATATCAACTTTTATATCATCAATTTCAATCTCACCAGCTTCAGGCTCTTCAAGATAATTAATACATCTTAATAAAGTGGATTTCCCAGTTCCAGACGGTCCAATAATAGCCACCACTTCACCTTTCTTCACTTCTAAATCTATATTTTTTAATACCTTTAATTTCCCATAGCTTTTACTTAGATTTTTAATTTTAATCATATCATCGCTCCTACGGAATTTACTCTCATTTTAAAATTCTAACGAATTCGACATAAAAAAACCAATTAATATTTTCTATAGTTTTAATATCTAATATAGGAAATATTAATAAAGCAATATGCTATTTTTGATTCAAATAAAAAAGGAGTTAAAACTTATTGCTCCTCCACTTGCTACACTCAGGTTTACCATTTATGCATAATTTAACGGGGTTAGTGCTTTATTTTAAAGTACTAACCCCGTCCACTTAATTTCCTATATTTTAAAAACCTATTTATTTTCTATTTTTTTCTTTAAACATATATGATAATATAAATAAACTTTCATTTAGATGAACATTTTCAACTACAACGTTTTCAGGAACTTTCAAATCAGTAGGAGCAAAATTCCATATACCCTTGATATTGCTCTTAATAAACTTATCTGCTACTCCTTGTGCTTGTTCCTTTGGAGTAGTTATAATACCTATCTCTACCCCATTATCATTAATAAAATTCTCCATATGATCAACATCAAATATTTCAATATCTCTTATTTTTAATCCTATTAGCTTAGGGTTTTTATCAAACAAGGCTAAAAGTTTAAATCCAGCATCTTCGAATCCTTTATAGTTTGCCACTGCTTGCCCAAGATTACCTGCCCCTACTAAAACAGCCTTATAGGTTCTCTCTAAGCCTAAAATCTTGCCAAGCTGTTTGTGTAATTCCTCAACATTATAACCATACCCTTGCTGACCAAAGCCTCCAAAATTATTTAAGTCCTGTCTTATTTGAGAAGCTGTAAATCCAGTAATATTGCTCAATTCTTGAGATGATATTCTATTGATGTCTTTATCTAATAGTTCACCTAAATATCTGTAGTATTTAGGTAGTCTTCTTATGACCGCCATCGAAATTCGATTTACTTTTTCCATATTATTATTCCACCTACTCTTATTCTGATTTTCACACTTATAAGATATTTTAAATATTATACCATTAGGTTAAATTTCTGTCAATTTAATGATAAAGTCATAACGAGCACATTATATCATATTTATTATCTCTTTGTCTTTTAAAAATATTACCCTATTGTTTCTTTTCTAAACGTTTTTTGTTAAAATTATATTATTGATAAGAAATAAGGAGGATTCAAAGTGATAGTTTTATCATGTAGCAATATATCTAAAAGCTATGTAGTAGATACAATACTGGATAAAGTCACTTTTTCGCTAAATGATAATGAAAAGGTTGGCCTTGTTGGACTAAATGGTGCTGGCAAGTCCACATTATTTAATATTTTATCTGGAAGAATCTCAATGGATTCTGGAGAAATGTATGTATCAAAGGATTGTAAAATAGGCTATCTAGAACAAAGCACTCAAATAGAAAGTAATAAATCTATTTTTGATGAAGTTATGGATGTATTCATGCCTTTAATGGATATGGAAAAAAAGTTAAGACAACTTGAACATAATATTAGTATAGAAGGACAAAAGCAGGAATCCAAACTACTAGATTCTTTAATGGATGAGTACGCCTATCTTACAGAAGAATTTCAAAATAAGAATGGATATGGCTTTAAAAGTGAAATCAAAGGCACTCTAAAAGGATTAGGTTTTAGTGAAGAACAACTTTATATGCCTGTATCCAATTTAAGCGGTGGTCAAAAAGCAAGGGTTATGCTAGCAAAGCTATTATTAAGCAAGCCCGATATTTTACTTTTAGACGAGCCTACTAACCATCTTGATATACAAGCTATAGATTGGCTTGAAAAATATATTAATGAATATAAGGGTGCAGCAATAATTATTTCTCACGATAGGTATTTTCTTGATAATACCGTTTCTAAAATATTCTATCTAGAAAAGTCTCTATTAAAAATATATAACGGAAATTACACTGATTTTATGAAGAAAAGAAAAGATGAGTTAGAGCTTTTGGGGAAAAAATATGAAGAGCAGCAAAAAGAGATTTCAAGACAAGAAGAAATCATTAGAAGATTTATGTCTTATGGTGGTCAAAGATATATAAGACAAGCTCAAAGCAGGCAAAAAATGCTTGATAAAATGAAAAAAATCGATGCTCCTATTAATGAAAGTAAAAAATCAAAAATTATATTTGAACCAAAGATTAAAAGTGGAAACGATGTAATATATGTAGAAAACTTAAGTAAAGCCTTCGATAACTTTCATCTATTTAATGATGTAAACTTCAAAATTTATAGAGGAGAAAAAGTTGGGCTTATAGGACCTAATGGTGTAGGAAAGACTACTCTTTTTAAAATGATATTAGGTAAGGTGCCTATTAATGAAGGTACAATAGATTTGGGCCATCATGTAAATATAGGATATTTTGACCAAGAGCAATCTAGTCTCAGCGAAGAAAAAACTATTGTAGATGAAATTTGGGATGAAAATCCATCTTTAGATCATTACCAAATTAGATCTCTCCTTGCTCAGTTTTTATTCTTTGGTGATGATATATTTAAAGAAATATCTGAATTAAGCGGTGGCGAAAAAAGCAGAGTAGCTTTAATAAAACTTATGATGTCAAAAGCAAACCTGCTTCTTATGGATGAGCCTACTAACCATCTTGATATAGACTCTAAAGAGGTATTAGAAGATGCACTTTTAAACTATGATGGTACTCTTTTAGTCATTTCACACGACAGATATTTCTTAAATAAGGTTGCAAATAAAATACTTGATTTATCTAGTAAAGGTATTAGCGAGTATCTAGGCAATTACTCATATTACCTAGAGAAAAAGAATACACCTATATATGATGATGAAGATGATGCTATTGAAAAAACTAGAACACAGATTAAGGCTGAAAGAAAAAAAGAAAAAGATAAAAAGCTGTTTGAAAAAAAACAGAAAGAAATGATAAAAAACATAGAAAAGAATATATCTGAACATGAAAATAAAATTCATGAATTAGAAATTGAAATGTGCGATCCAAGTGTATATTCTGATCACGAAAAAAGTCAGAAAATTCACCAAGAAATTTTAAAGCTTAAGGACGAACTTGAAGAGCTCTATGATAAATGGGTTATGCTGACTGAGGAAGCAAATATATAGAATAGATTTATAGATAGAATTAATATTAAAAAATAACTTCAAAGACTTGATTAAAATAGAGGTAAAGCATTTAACCCTATTTTAATCAAGTCTGATTAAAATGATGTTTTATTTATTTTTTTGATTTATCTTATCGAATTATGTCAACGGTAAAATAATAGATTTGGTTCCATATTATTCTAATTTTTAAAACAAAAATTTTATTCTCCCCATTTAATCCACATATTATTCACATAATCCACAATGTTATCCACATTTTTATACAATATTATATGTCCATCATAGTAATATTTCCACATTATCCACAAGTAAGCTGTTTTTTTAAATATTTTTATGTGGACAAGTTGTGAATTGTTTGTAACCTAAATCATGTCGAAAAAAAGAATATTTAGTTTACATAATATAATATACATAAGTTTATTTATCAATTATTAAGAATATTAAAACTCTAATCTCTACCTAGGTTTCATCTAGCCAAAATAGATAGTCTAAATTTATCAAAAATAAATTTCATAAATAAAAGAGGATAGTACAAACTACCCTCTTTAATGTCGTATATAAATTCCTTACTTAGAACAAACCAACTATAGTGCCATCTGGAAGTATATCCATCTTGTTTGCTGCTGGTACTTTTGGTAATCCTGGCATTGTCATTACTTCTCCTGTAAGGGCTACTATAAATCCTGCTCCTGCTGATAATCTTAATTCTCT